>CBDUYZ010000038.1:0-13877 GCA_965371575.1 uncultured bacterium | reverse complement strand
CCGACTGCGGGCCGAACTCTCTCGTCACAACGAACTGTATTACAAGCAGGCCGCACCGGTCATCAGCGACGTGGAATACGATGCGCTGGAAAGTGAACTGAGGGTTCTTGAGGCCCGGTTTCCTGATCTTGCGCAGGACGACAGCCCCACCGGTGAAGTGGGCAGCGACCGCGATGCCAACTTTGCCAGCGTTGCCCACAGCCGGCCCATGCTCAGCCTGCAGAACAGTTACGAGTTGTCGGACGTGGTGGCTTTCGACCATCGCGTGCGTAAGGAATTGGACCGGACAGGGGCCAGCGGGGATCCTCTCTACTCCTTGGAACCGAAAATGGACGGGGTGGCCTTGGCCGTCCGTTACAGGGATGGCAGGTTGTTCGCCGGCCTGACGCGCGGCGATGGCCGGTACGGGGACGACGTCACCGACAACGTACGTACCATCGCTGCCCTGCCTCAGGAGTTGGAGCCAGGGTGGCAGGATGTCTTTCCGGCCCCCGGAGTCAGGATGTTCGAGGCCCGGGGGGAGGCTTTCCTTACGCTGTCCCGCTTCCGGGCCTTGAACCGCGAACGAGAGGCCGCGGGCCTGGACATCCTGGCCAATCCCCGCAACGCGACGGCTGGCACCCTGAAAACCCTGGATTCCACCGAAGTCCGCCGCCGGGGCTTGTCGATCTTTTTCTACCAGTTGTTCCCCCTCGATCCTGATGATCCGCAGGCCCTGGATGGGCTACCGGATTTCGCGGATCACTTTGTCGAGATGCAGGCGTTGAGTTCTCTGGGTTTACCGGTTAACCCGTTTCTGAAGAAAGCCTCGCAACCTGCTGAAATTGAGACAATTCTGACTGAACTGGATGACCTGCGTTCTGGCTTGGATTACCAGATCGACGGGGCGGTTATCAAGGTGTCCGCCCGTGATTTCCAGGTAAAGTTGGGGGCGACCGCCAAGTCGCCCCGCTGGGGGTTGGCCTACAAGTTCGCTGCGGAAGAGGCCGTTACCATACTGCGCGATGTAACCCTGCAGGTGGGGCGCACGGGTGTGATAACGCCCGTGGCGGAATTGGCCCCGGTGGAGTTGGCCGGCACGACGGTCAGCCGGGCCACCCTGCACAACTGGGCTGAAATGGCACGGAAGGACATTCGAATCGGGGATCAGGTGGTGGTGGTCAAGGGCGGCGATATCATTCCCAAGGTTCTGCGGGTCCTGATCGATCAGCGGACCGGGGAGGAAAAATCACTGCCTGTTCCGGCGGCCTGCCCTATCTGTGGTGGAGCCACGGGCGGGCATGAGGATGAAGTCGCCCTGCGTTGCCTCAATCCTCTTTGCCCGGCGGTAGTCGCGGGTCGGCTGCGTCATTTCGCTTCCCGCGACGCCTGTGACATCGAGGGATTGGGCGGCCGCTCCATCGACCTGTTCCTGGAACTTGGGCTGATCTCCGGTCCGGCCGACCTGTTCAGTTTACAAAGTTCTGTCCTGGCGGACCTGTCGGGTTGGGGGGAAAAATCGGCGGACCGGCTGCTGGCGGGCCTGGCTCGAGCCAAAAGGCGTCCCTGGGCCGCCAAGATCTTCGCTCTCGGTATACCACAGGTGGGCGTTTCCACCGCCCTGACGTTGGCACGTCATTTCCCGGGGATCGATCTTTTGATGAGTGCAAGCGCCGAGGATTTGGCCGACCTGCCGGATATCGGACCGATCGTGGGGGAGGCGGTGGTGTCGTTCCTGGAGTCGTCCGAGGGCGGCGACCTGGTGGTGGGGCTGAAACGGGCCGGATTCTTCCTGGCCGAGGAGCTGCTGCCGCCACCTGAGCGTGTCCTCGCGGGAGAGACCTGGTTCGCTGGTAAGGTCTTTGTCCTGACGGGCACGCTGCAGAACATGAAGCGCAGCAAGGCCAAGGCAGCCATCGAAAAGCTGGGCGGCAAGGTGACCGGCAGCGTAAGCAAAAGTACCGATGTCCTTGTGGCGGGGAAAAAGTCAGGCGGCAAGCTGGCAAAGGCGGAAAAACTGGGCATCGAGGTCATCGGCGTGGAGAGATTCCAGGAACTGCTGACCGAGGCCGGGGCTACGGATGCTGAAAATGGCGACTGACCGGGACCTCCTGCTGGTGCGGGAATGGCCGCGCCCCGGCCGCACAGCCTGGCTGGCGATCGATCTGTTGACCGGTGACCGTATTCATGACCTCAAGGGCCCGGACATTGCACCCGTTGAAACTCCGGGCGCCGTCCTGGTATCAGGCGCCGTGACCGAAAGCCGGGTTTTGGCCGGGGGCGCCCTGTTGATTCCCGAAGGATGGCTATGGTCCTGGCTGGATCCCTTGGCTGCCGCAACATTGGCGGAAGAGTACGCCGTCGAGAGGGTCCAGGTGGAATCCTCCCTGCGCGCGGCGGCCAGCCGGTTCCGCACCAGGCTGGCCTGGTACCGGAATCTGGACCCTCTTCTGCGTGAATCGTGCCGGGGTCTTGTGCGTGGATACACTCCTGACCTGTCGCCTTTTCTGGATCTGCTGGATGACGCGGTTGTTTCACTGGTTGGGTTGGACCCGACCGCGGGGAACCGGTCACCGACAGGGCTCCCGGCCTGTTCCGTTCCCTTGGAGCCCGACCCTGAGGCTGTTTTTGCCTGGCTTGGTTCCGTCGATGGCCTGGGGAGCTTTTACGGTCAGGAGTTCGCACCCCGGCCCGAGCAGGCTGCCATGGGGCGGGAAGTGGCCCGGGCCCTGTCCGGAAGACAGCCCTTGCTGATCGAGGCGGGGACCGGAGTGGGCAAGACCCTGGCCTACCTGGTCCCCCTGGTGGCTCTGGTCGTCAGCCAGGGGACGCGCGCGATGGTGTCTACCCATACCCGGGCGCTCCAGTCACAGATCATGGATCAGGATCTGCCCCGGCTTGCGCCATTGCTGGGTGATCGCAAATTCACCCTGCTCATGGGCCGGCGGAACTATCTGTGTCTGCGTCAGCGCCAATCCTTTCTTTCCCGCCCGGTGGAAGACCTTGGCGATGCCTTGCGCTCCGCCACGTTCCGGCTCTGGCTGGCCGCCACACGTGACGGCATGCGGGATGAACTGGCAGGACATCCGCTTCTCGCTGCCGAACTGGGCTCCCTTTTCGACGGGGCCGATCTGTGCCTGCCGGGCCAGTGTTATGAGGGCGGCCGCTGCTTTGTCCAGAACGCCCGTCGCCGGGCCCGTGAGGCGGATATCCTGATAGTCAACCATTCCCTCCTGCTGGCCGACCGACAGTCCGGTCATACCCTGCTGGGAGAGGTGGATCACCTGGTGGTGGACGAAGCCCACCGTCTGCCCGCGGTGACCATGGAAGCGTATGCGGTGGTCTGCGGACATTGGCGGCTGAGGGAACTGGAAGAACTGGTGGGACAGCTCCAGGGAGAAGGCTCCCTTCCCGAGAGAATAGTCCTGGCTGCCGGCCGTCTTTCAGGGTTCGGCCGGGAGGGTAAGAAGGCGGCTTCTTCCTGCGAAGATTTCGGAGGCGCGCTCAAGCGGGTCTCCCGGGCTTTCGAGGTCTGGTGGCACGCTCTGGGCGGTCTGGTCGACGAGGCCACTTCACCGGGGTCCAGGGCCAGAGGCCGGGTGCGGGACAAGGACGAAGCCTTTGGTCCGATCCGGCCCCCGACAATTGCGCTGCTGGAAGACTTGGCTGATGCGTCGGGGGTCTTTGCGCGGCTGGCGGGTCACACCTCGGTTCTGACTGACCTGTCCGCGGATCTCGAAGACGACCTGGCCCAGCTGGCCCAGGCCGGCCAGTTGCTGGGCAGCCTCCATCAGGACGTGCATTTCCTCATGACGGACCCCGATGAGGACTGGGTTACCTGGATCGAACCGGCTCCGGCCAAGGGTGTGCGTCGCATCGGCGCCACACTGCTGGAATCCGGTGAGGTGTTGCGGGAATACTGGCTCGACGCGGATTATCGGCCGGTCATGACCAGCGCCACCCTGTCCGTGGGGGAAGATTTCACCCACCTGCTCCAGGAGTTGGGACTGACCAGGCGACGGCCGCCCACGCTGACCTGCACCACGCCATCACCCTTCGACTATCACAAACAGGTCCTGGTTCTGGCGCCGTCCCACTTCCCGGATCCGGGCGCTTCCCATTTCGGACTCGCGGTCGGAGAGGTGATGCGGGACCTGGCCCTGGGTGTGCCCCGCAAGACCATGGGGCTTTTCACTTCCTATCGCCTGATCCGGGAGGCCGCTGGTGTTATGCGCCAGGCCGGTTTGACCGAGGATCCGTCGCAGAGCGGCACGGACCTTCCCGTCCTCCTGACACAGGATCCGCGGTCGGGAACAGGGGCTCTGCACAGCAGGTTCCGGCGGCACGCCCGCGCAGTCCTCCTGGGCACGACCACCTTCTGGGAGGGCGTGGATTTCCCCGGCCAGGATCTGGAGATCCTCGTTGTGACCAAGCTGCCTTTCCTGGTGCCGACCGATCCCTGGGTGGAGGCGCGGTGCGAAAGGGTGGCGGCCGCGGGTGAGAATCCCTTTACCTCCTTCATGGTGCGGGACGCCGTTCTTCGGCTGCGGCAGGGATTCGGGCGGTTGATTCGCCGCACCGGTGATAGGGGGGTCGTGATCATCCTGGACAACCGGTTGCACACCAAGAATTACGGAGCTACGTTTCTGAGCGCTTTGCCGGTCCTGCCGGTCGCTTTCGGCGATACGCCAGATCTGTTGCAGCGGGTGGAGGATTTTTTCAAACATTGATCCTGGTTGCCGGGATCGGAGAGCCGCGGTGAGAGTCTCAGCGGAGACCGCGGCGGGACCTGGATCGTTGGACGTGATCGTCTGAAACGCCGGGAAAACGAGTGAGGAAACCATCATGACCGCATCCGTTCGCATTGCTGCCGGTGTCCGGGAGGGGTCCGTCGCCGCTGATCTTCTCGTGAGGGGCATCGGCCAACTTTGCACCGTGCACAGCCCTGAGCTCGACGATCAAGAGGGCGCGGGTCCTCGGCGTCGGACCGGGATGCTTGAACTGGGCATCTTCGAACACGCCGCCCTGGCGGTGGGTGGGGGCCGGGTCCTGGCCTGCGGAGCCGAAGACGAGGTCCTGTCCGCGCTCTACGGCGGGGCGGAGGTTCCTGCCGGCGTGGAGATCGTCGACGCCGGAGGTCGCGCCGTGATCCCGGGCTTCGTGGATCCCCATACCCACACGGTATTCGGGCGCACCCGCCAGGACGAATACGAAAGGCGTATTCGTGGCGAAACCTATCTGGAGATCGCCGCGGCCGGGGGCGGCATCCACGCTTCGGTCGCGGATCTAAGGGAGCGTTCTGAGGAGGAACTGGTGGAGCTCGCTGTCGGGCGGCTCCGGGAAATGCTGGCCTGGGGGACCACCACCGTCGAGATAAAAAGCGGTTACGGCCTGAGTCTCGACGCGGAATTGAAGATGTTGAGGGTGGCCGCCGCCGCCGCCGAGGCAGTGGGGATCAGGACTGTCCGAACCTGTCTGGCCGCCCATGAAATCCCCTTGGAATTTCGTGATCGCCGCGCAGATTACGTGCGGCTGGTCACTGAGGAGATCCTGCCTCGAGTGGCCCGCGAAGGCCTGGCGGAGAGGTGCGATGTCTTCTGCGAACCTTCGGTTTTCGGTCTGGAGGAGAGCCTCGTCATTCTGACCAGGGCCCGTGATCTGGGTCTTTCACTCACCATCCACGCCGATGAACTGGAGCCCATGGGGGGCGCCGTCCTGGCCGCCCGTCTCGGCGCCGATTCTGCCGACCATCTGATCATGATCGACACAGAGGGGCGCGCAGTCCTGGCCGGTTCGCCGACCGTGGCCGTCATGCTGCCCGGCACCGTGTTCACCCTGGGCCTGGACCGTTACGCGCCGGGCCGGGGCATGATCGACCAAGGCTGTGCCTTGGCCCTGGCGTCCGATTTCAATCCGGGCAGCTGTCCCATTCTGTCCATGCCCCTGATCATGGCCATCGCCTGCACCCAGATGCGCCTGACGCCCGCCGAAAGTCTGATTGGAGCCACCCTCAACGCGGCCTGGGCTCTCGGCAAGGAGACAGAGGTGGGCTCGCTGGCGCCCGGCAAAATGGCCGATTTCATCATTCTGGACGGTCCAGACTATCGCTTGGTGCCCTACCGGGCGGGCCATAACCCGGCGGACGCGGTTTTCCTTGAGGGACAGCAGATTAATCCTTAACCCTTCATCACAATCGGCGATTACTAGGCAAGGGAAGTCGGGTGTATATAGCCGATTCCTGGGAAGTTCATCGCACGCCGACTGCTAACAGCGGGGTCTGCCTTTTGTCCAAGCTGAGCCAATTGAAGCAGAAAGCCTATCAGGCAGGAAAGGACCGGAACTGGGATCTGGCCATTTCCGTCTACGAACGAATCCTGGAGCTGGAAAAAAGCAATCCCACGATTATCAACGAACTCGGTGATCTTTGCCTGAAGTCGGGCGATGGCAGCAAGGCCATCAGTCATTTTCTTTCCGCCGCCGCCAAATACCGCAAGATCGGGCTGTTGAACAATTCCGTTGCCATCTGCAAGAAGATTCTCCGTCATGACGATGAGAACGTGCACGCCCACTGGTACATGGCCGAAATCCGCTCATCGCAGGATCTGCTCGTCGAGGGCGAGACCCACGGTCTGGCCTTTCTGAACGCGGGGAACCAGATGACTGGGGAGATCCATGATATCTTCCTCAAACGCTGCGTCAAGCTCCTGGAACTCTATCCAGCCAGCCTGAACATCATGAAGAATCTGGCCCTGTTTTTCCACAGTCGGCAGATGCTCCTTGAGGCCGGCCGCGCGACCTGTTTACAGGCTTGTGTGGTCTTCGATTCGGGCAAAGAGGAAAGTGCCCGGAAGTTGATGGGCGGCGTTCTGGCCAATTCCCCGGAGCTCAAGAACTATTCCGAATTCATCAAGTGGAGCAAGCGGGTCGATCCCGACGCCGAAGGGTCCGAGTCGATGGCGGACTACAATTCCGTCACCCTGGATGGTGCCGGCGAGGCGCCCGAGACGCAGACCGCTTCGTCTGCCGAACCCCAACCCGAACCCCAAGTCGAACCCCACGCCGAACCCCAAGCCGAACCCGAAGTCCACCCCGTGGAAGCGGCCGGTGAGAAGGCCCCCGGCGGCGAAAATTCGAGCGACGTGCCCGAGGACTCCGCCACAGCGGACAACAAGGACGACGAGGGTTGCCTGGTCATAGATGTGGATGACAGCCCGGACGTGGCGGAGCTCATTGCCCAGGCATCGCAGGAGGCGGCCGCCGAGGAGCCGGGCGACCAGGACGAGCCTTCCGCCGGCGTGGATCCCGTGGAGTCTGTCGACCTGCTTGACCAGATTCTTTCCGAGGACTCCGACGCCGCGCTGGTGGATGAATCCGCCCAGGTGGATACCATCGCTGCGGAGATCGGCAACGTGGTCGGCGGCGACGGGAGTGAAGACGATGCTGATCGGTTCTACGAGATGGGCATGGTCTACCTTGAAATGGGACTTTTCGACAAGGCCTGTGATAGTTTCGAGATCGCCGCTGCGGACGACGACTACACCATTCGCGCCCATGAGATGTGGGGCATCACCCTGCAACGGGCGAAGCGACCGGACGAGGCCATCACCGTCCTGACTTCCGGACTCCAGTACGCGGAGGCGGATTCGCGTGAAAATCTCGGCCTGCGCTATCACATCGCCATGGCCCATGAGTTGGCCGACCGGAACGAGGCCGCGATCGAAATCTATGAGGAGATCCAGGCTGTTGCGCCCAACTTCCTGGACATCACCAAGCGGCTGAGCCAGTTGGCCGGCGTTTGATTCCGCCGATCGAATAGCTTCGAACGTTTTTCGGGAATTCTTGATCGCCCGCGTCTGTTAAATTATGATGCGGCCATGAATAAACCGGGAAACAGCACTATGAAGACTTCCCCGGTCCGGCAGCCCGTGCTGCTGGGCCTTTTTACAGGTACGGCCGTGGGTGTGGGCTACCTGCTCGCTGGCGTTCCCAACGTGGAGCTCATGACCCTGGTCATCGCCCTGGCCGGCGCCGTGCTGGGCTTGCGGTCCGGGTTCGTGGCCGGAGCTCTCGCCGCCGCGATCTTCTCCCTGGGCTCTCCCTACGGTCTTCCCCATCCCCTTCTGCTCCTGGCTCAGACCTGTGGTCTGGGCTTGGCCGGCGCGGCTGGCCGCTATGGTGCGGGGCCGGTGATCCGGTGCTTGACCAGCCGCAGGCGGGTGCGTGCAATGATCTGGGCGGGCGGGACTGGTTTCGTGGCTACCCTGCTGTACGATCTGTTGACCAACCTGGCCATTTTGAAGGCCTTGGACTTTGCGCCGGTGGTGGTGCTCGCGGGCGGCGTGCCCTTCTTTCTCATCCACGCCGGGTTCAATACGGCAGTTTTCGCAGTCCTGTTGCCGGTCCTTTTACCCCGCATGTCGCATTTGGGGCGTGCCCCGCTGATCGGGAGTTCCACCGGGTCGTCGGTCCTTCCGGCAGTTATTCTGCTGATGGTGTTGACGGCGGGAAAGGCCGCGGCACTGGAACCTGAAGCCGGCGCCATCGCGTCGACGGACAGCACCCTGAATGAGGCGGTCCGGGTTGACGTTTCGGATTCCCTGACCGCAACGATAGACAAGCCGCCGCCAACGGCTGCGGACAGTTCCCGCCGGGCGAGCGAGGCCAAGGGCTGGCGGCGGTCCCTGTGGACACCTTTCGCGCCGACGGCCTTGACCTGGCTCAACTGGTATTCCCCCTGGATCCCCGTGAGCGACGGAGGACTGGGTGCGCCCGCGGTGGTCCTTGGCGAAGCAGTCACCAGCCCGACGCCCATGTTCACGCGGGACGGAATTCCCGTGGGGACCGGGCATGTGCTTGCCGACGACCCGGTCCTGGTACCGACCGAGGGTCTGCTGCTGAGCGACCGGGGCATGGGCCGGGACGGCTGGGGGGGAACCGGCGGCCTCATCAAGCTGGACACGGAGGATCCGGACCCGGGTAAGGCCGTGTCCGTCTACCGCGGCATCAAGGGAAACCATGAAACCTACTTCCGCGCCATCCACGTACTCACGCCCCAGGCCGCCTGGCGGGCGGCTTTCGAGTTCGAGGAGTCCATGGACAACGAGGGATACAATTTCACAGAGGATGCGGACGAGATCTTCCAGGAATCCAGGCTCGACGGTTTTCCGGGCCATTGTAAGGTCCGGCAGAGCCGCACCCGGCTCTTCCGCCGCCTGGACGACGAGAACCAGCTCGTGGTCGAATATTCCAACGGACGCAAGACCAAGGACAGCCTCCCCGCCCTGGGTGCCGAACAGCAGGAGGTCTGGGACGACGGCATCGCCGCTACCATGACCACTCGAACCGGCTCCTGGCACTGGCGGACCTCCCTGTTCTGGAAGAACCGGGACATCGAGTGGGGAGCTCGCGACACCGTCGGCGTGGACAACGAACGACGGAAGGTCGAAACCGGCCGGGAAGGTCTGAGCCTTGATCTGACCCGCGGCCCACGGTCCGGACAGGATGACCGTCCACCCCTGACTGGTCTTTCCCTCATTTTCACCCGCTGGAGTGTCTACGACACAGGGACGTCGGCAGACTGGGCCACGGGCTTCGCGCGCAGCGGTAACGGGGAGGGGAGCAACGCCCTGGCTTCGGCCCGGACGGGAGTCAGGGCCGGTGCGTCCCGCCTGGTGCTGGATCTGGGGGGGCAGTGGGACAGACACGCCGGCTTCGGTCCTGAACTGGCCCTGGCCTGGGGCGCCGATGAGCGGAATCCCTGGTGGCGGTTCGACCTTTATCTCGGCGGGCGTGCGCCGCGCAGTGACGAACTGTTGACACCCCTGCTTCATGTAGTCGACACCAGGCGACTCGCCCTGTTGCCCAACCCGGACCTGGCACGCGAGAAGACCCTCAGGGCCGGACTGTTACTCAAAAGACGCCTGTTGGGAATTGATCTTGCTGTCGACGGCAGCGTGCGGCGTCTGACCAAGGGTATCACCTGGGAGGCCCTGGTCACGGATGAAAACCATGGTGTCTGGACCAACGGTCTGGAGATGGATGCCGCCAGAGTCACCGGTAGCCTGGGCCGGGAGGGGCGCTTCCTCGGCTGGGGTCGGGTGAAACTGGAGGGTACGTGGCAGAGCTTCGAAGAAAAAACGGGCAGGGCAAGCTTTCTGCCTCCCGACAGGTATCTTCGCCTGCATGTGATGTGGGAGAACCATTTCTTCCAGGAAGACGGCATCCTTCAACTCGCCCTGTTCAGCACCCGCCAGGGGGAGATGGCCGATCCCTGGGACGTGACCAGGGCCTACCCACTGCCCGCCAGGACGGTACACGACCTGCTGGTGGGCTTCAGGTTGGTGGGAGCCAATCTGTCGCTGGCCTTCCGCAACCTGACTGGCGAAAAGATCCGGATGACGGCAGGTGCCCTGAGTCACGGCCAGGAGTTGGATCTCAGGCTCCACTGGGCCTTCCGCTACTGAAACGCCTGCGCGGGCTTCCGGTCGGTCGACTTTCCCGTCCGGGCTTCCTTCCCCTGCTTTCCCGCCGCCAAGCCGTGGGTATCCTGCTGGCCTGCGCACTGTTGATGACCGGGCGGCTGATCCGCCACCGGATGCTGATCACTCCGGACGGTCAATGGCGCGAACATATGTGGTTGGATGAAATCGTACTTGCGTCCGGGGAGGCCGAAGCCGCACAGAAGGCTCCCAAACTAGAATTGACAACTCCCCTGCCCGTCAACACCTGCAGTGTGGACAGCCTTACTCTCCTGCCTGGGGTGGGCCCGGTTCTGGCCGGGCGGATCCAGGACGTGCGGGCAGGAGGCTACATATTCCGCAATGCCGAGGATTTGCGCATTGTCAAGGGCATCGGACCCACGCTATCTGCCCGGTTGGCCCCCCTGATCAACTTCGCCGTAGATGACTCCTCAGACTCCGTTTTGGAAGATTCCCCGTAAAACTTGGTAAAGTCGGCTTCTTCACACCCGAATAAGAGATGGCAGAGATGTATCGCCATGGCCCCTCCGCCAGGAGGAGGGAGATGGACGGGACGGCCAAGCATCCGGCACATCTCACCGGTTTTGATCTGGATACGAGGATTTACCAGAGCGGAGTCATCGCAGCATGCATACAGGTTTCACTTCTGCCGCCAAGGACAAGATCGCCGACCAGCTTCTTGAGGCTGGCCTCATCGATGAGGCCAGCGTGGCTAAGGGCAGGGAACTCCAGAAGAAGGAAGGCGGTTCCTTTGGCCAGGCCTTGGTCAAGATCGGCGTCATAGACGATGCCACTTTATCGGAGTTCATCGGCAAGATATACAACCTGCCTGTGTTGGACCTGGATAAGACCGACGTCGAGATGGAGTGCATCGACATGATTCCGGCCGACGTGGCCAGGAAGTTCCAGGTGCTTCCCATCGGGCGGGCGGGCCGTGTCCTGACCGTGGCCATGGCCAACCCGAGCAATATCTTCGCCATCGACGACATCAAGTTCATCACCGGCCTGGACGTGCAACCCGCCGTCGCCGGTGAGAGGTCGATCAAGAGATTCATCGACAAGTTCTATACGACCACCGATTCGCTGGCTTCGATCATGGAGGGGATCGAAGACGACATCGAACTGGTGGAGGAGTCGGACGATGATGACATCACCGGAGATGATAGTCAGAACGCTCCAGTCGTAAAACTCGTCAATACCCTGCTCGCAGAAGCCGTCAAGCTCGGCGCCAGCGACATCCACATCGAACCCTACGAACGGCACATGCGGGTGCGCTATCGGGTCGACGGCGTGCTTTCCGAGGTGATGGAACCACCCATCAAATTGAAGAACGCCATCACCAGTCGGCTGAAGATCATGTCCGAGCTGGATATCGCCGAACGCCGCGTTCCCCAGGACGGCCGCATCAAACTGAAGATCGGAAAAAAGAAGATCGATCTCCGTGTCTCGGTCCTGCCCTGCATCTTCGGGGAAAAGGTCGTGATGCGGATCCTGGACAAGAGCAACCTGAATCTCGACCTCGCGGATTTCGGGATGGAGCAGAAGGCCATCGACGACATTTACGAGGCCATTGCCTCACCCTTCGGCATGGTCCTGGTGACCGGCCCCACGGGGTCCGGCAAGACCACGACGCTCTATTCCTGCCTGAGCAAGCTGAACAACACCGAGAGAAACATCATGACGGCCGAGGATCCCGTGGAATACAACATCGACGGGATCAATCAGGTACAGGTCCGCGACGCGGTGGGCCTGACTTTTGCTACGGCCCTCAAGGCGTTTTTGCGGCAGGACCCCAACATCGTGATGGTCGGTGAGATTCGGGACCTGGAAACGGGTGGAATCGCCACCAAGGCGGCGTTGACCGGCCACCTGGTGCTGTCGACCCTGCACACGAACGACGCCCCAAGCACGATCAACCGTATGATCGATATGGGCATCGAACCTTTCCTGGTCGCCTCGTCGACGGTCCTGATAATGGCTCAGCGCCTGGTCAGGCGGATCTGCGGGAACTGCAAGGAAGAGGTCAAGCTGTCGGAAGAAGCGCTCCGTGATCTGGATATGAAACCCGGCACCCCGGTCTACAAGGGCAAGGGCTGCGACCGCTGCCACGGCAGCGGATATTCGGGACGGCAGGGTCTCTATGAAGTAATGCCGATCACCCCGGAGATACGCGAACTGATTCTGGACCGGGCAGCTACCCCGGAAATCTGCAAGTTGGCCATCAAGCAGGGCATGCTGACCCTGCGGGAGGATGGATTAATCAAGGTGGCCAAGGGGGTCACCACTGTCGAGGAAGTGTTGCGGGAGACCGCCAAGGCCGAGTAGCGGGGGAACGGGACGCTCAACCACACGATAAGTCGGAGGAGAAATAACGTGATTGGAATGCGAGAGCTTCTTGAGGAGATGGTGGCCAAGGGGGCCAGCGATCTTCACCTGACGGCGGGGATCCCGCCGCAATACCGCGTCGACGGTCTGATCCAGACCACCCAGTTCCCGGTCATGACCGGGGACGAAACACGGCGCCTAGCCTACAGTATTCTCAACGATGAACAGAAGAAACGGTTCGAGAACGACAAGGAACTCGACTTATCTTTCGGCGTGCAGGGCATCAGCCGCTTCCGGGCCAACGTGTTCCAGCAGCGGGGGGTAACCTCCATGGCCATTCGCAAGATCCCCTACGAGATAAGCACTTTCGAAGAGTTGGGTCTGCCGCCGATCTGCCGGGAACTGATTAAAAAGACCAAGGGACTGATCCTGGTCACCGGCCCCACGGGCAGCGGCAAGTCCACGACCCTGGCCACGATGGTCGATACCATCAACACCAGTCTCAAAGGTCATATCATCACCATCGAGGATCCCATCGAGTTCGTGCACCAGCACAAGAACTGCATCGTCAATCAGCGTGAAGTCAACAGCGACACCCACAGTTTTCCCGCTGCGTTGAAATACGTGCTGCGTCAGGATCCGGACGTGATTCTCATCGGTGAGATGCGCGACAAGGAAACCATCGCCTCGGCCCTGACAATTGCCGAGACCGGTCACCTGGCACTGGCCACGCTGCACACCAACAGCACATTCGAGACCATCAACCGCATCGTCGACGTCTTTCCCCCCGGGCAGCAGAACCAGGTACGGTCACAGCTGGCCTTCAGCCTGAGTGGTGTGCTGACCCAGCAGCTCATTCCGCGGGCCCGCGGCGGCGGCAGGGTGATGACCATGGAGATCATGGTCTGTACTCCGGGCATCAAGGCGATGATTCGCGACGACAAGACTCACCAGATTTACGGCCTGATGCAGGCGGGCCAGAAGCACGGCATGCAGACCATGAACCAGTCCCTGCACACCGCGGTGTTGAACAAATGGATCACTATGGAAGAGGCCATGGGCCGAACATCCGACGCCCAGGAACTATTGGGAATG
>CBDUYZ010000037.1:0-13885 GCA_965371575.1 uncultured bacterium | reverse complement strand
GTCTCCTACCAGAATTCAGCCTTCACCACCCTCACTTCAGGGGAGCTCGGACCGGATGTTCGCGCTGTGAGGCTCATCCACGGCATGGAAGTGGAATATCTGACGGCGGCCGTGGCCATGGACGGCGGGTTGATTGTCTGGGTTGACCCTACCGGCCGGGAAATACCCGCCGAACCGTTGGCGGGGTGGCGCGGGCGGATATCCCCGCAGGCCCTGAATGAACTTCACGGCCAGGATGCCATGATTCAGGAAGAACTTGAAGACGAGTCCGGTATCCCTTTGTGGCGCACGGATATCATCCCCGCCCCGGTCGACTCGCCTGGACCCTGGCGTTTGCGCCTCGCCTTCGGCAGCAATTCCCGGTGGCGTTACAGAGGCTGGTTCGTGGCGAGTGTCGACCCCATTACCTCCGATCCGGCCGAAGCCGCTTTCGAAGGAAGATGGGTTACCGGTTCGGACGCCGGATTGGTCTGGACCTGGCCCTGGGAAGGCGGAGTTGCGCAACGCTTCATCATCCAGCACCGTGAAGATCCGGATGCACCATGGCGGGATATCGCCGACGATTTATTTTCGGCTACATCGGCAGAATCACTGTATATTCTCCCGGGGGAAATTATCTACCCGTATCTGACAGGCTCGCCACGACAGCGCCACGAGCTCCGGATCGTGGGCTTCATCGACAAGGGGAGGGTGGCCACCCGTGAGGTTGTCGTGTTTCCGGACGGGGGGGATGGACAGTCCGTCACCCTAAGTCTGCCCTGGCCCAATCCCGCCCACGACACCGTCCGGGTCCTGGTCGAAGTTCCCACCGGAGTCCAGGCGAAACTTGGAATTTTCGACCTGAGAGGCCTAAGGGTCATGGAGCGGACCGTGGGACCGGGCAGCCATCTCCTGGAATGGGACGGCAGTGATAACCGTGGCGGACGCGCCGCTTCAGGCACCTATATTTTCCGTCTGGAAGGATCCGGACCGGTTGTCATGCGCAAGGTGGTGCTTCTACATTGAACCGAACAATCCTGTTTTGTCTGACTGGCCTATCGATGCTGTCCGGCACGGCCTGGTCCGGGCCTCTTTTCGATCCCTTCCTGGAACGATTCCAAGTCGGGACTTATCACGATCCGGCCGACATCGAACTGGCGCGGGGCTTTCCCTCGGATCTCCTGGATCCCGCGCTGGTCGACACTGTCTGGATCTCGGCTGCGCGCCGGGTCCTGTCCGCCCGAGGAGCCGACGCTGAGCGCTACTTCACTCGCCGCCTGCTTGAACAGCAGCTGGACGAGTCTGCCTGGCCAGCCTGGCTGGCCCGCATGGAGGGGGTGATCAACCAGCTCGAAACAGGTAATTTCCAGGGTGCCCTGGACCAGGACACCGAACCCCTGCTGGCCGAACGGGCGACCCGGGCCGTTTTCAGCCACTTGGCCGCCGGCCGCGTCATGCAGGCCGCAGCCCTGGCCATCATGTTGCGGGACAGGGGTCGGGATCTGGGCCTTTCCGACCGGGAGATCTTTGTGTGGGATCTGCGGGTGAAACTGCTCTTCAGAGTGGCCGGCAACAAACCCGTGGGCGCGGGAACCTTCTGGCCTGCCATGCTTGCGCTGGGTCGCTATGACGCGGGTAATGCCTGGGCCCTGTGGACGGCCCACTGCCGGGACGCCGGCGTACGGCCGGTGCTCTCCGTCATGGCCACGGATAAATGGGGAAGGCACCTGGCCGGAATATCCAGGACCTGGTTGACGCCGAACGACCTGTACGAATCCGGTTTTTCCGCGGATTTCAAGGCCGGCCTCGGGGCCGTGATGTTCAAGGGCACTGAACGAGACGCCCATTTCCTCAAGTTCCCCGCCCCGCCGTCGGATACCGCCCTGCAAGGCCTTTGGCTCAGGGGCAGACGCCTGCAGTCCGGAGGCGATCCGGCGACCTATGAACAGCTGGCGGGCCGCTCCGACATCCGGCCCGGCTGGCGCATGGATATCTGGCGCCGGGCTTCTGAACTGCGGCTATTGAAGGGCCAATGGGAGCAGGGGCTGGACGACCTGCGTCAGGCGCTGCAACTGGCCGCGCAGGGGCAGGGACGCACGTCCACCCGCCGCCGGCTGCGGCAGTGGAACGAGCAGGCCCTGGTCCTGGCCCTGGCCCAGGATGATCCGGCCACCGCCCGGCTACTCAGGGACCTCGGTCTACAGCATTTCAAGGGGAAAGATCGGGAAGCTTTTAGTCGGGAAACAGGTCACTGGACCGAACGCCTCGACCCGGGAGCGGATATCCCTTTTGTTCTCGGTGAGGGACTCCCGAGCCAGGCCAAGGTGCTGGTCGAGACCGGCCAGGCAGAGGGCCTCAAGCCGCTGAACGGAGCCCGCCGGGAGCAGTTCCGCCTGGCCGCCGGCCATTCCCTCTGGCGTCAGTGGGCCCGCTGGGGGATCACTCTGGCAAATCCGGAGCCGGTCAGAGGTAGCAAGCGGGAAAGGGCCATTCTTTATCGCGAAGCCCTGCTGGTCATGCAGGAGGAGGTCGACCCTGCGCGGATCGAGTCCGCTGCGCTGGGGATCATTGTCCGCCGTCTCGGCGATAATCCTGTGTTCGAGGCGATGCTCGCCCAGGCCTTCGCCTGCGACGTAGGATGGGCCAGCGGAGGTAAAACGACTTCTGGGCCCTCGGCTGTACCTGTGGTGCTGCCTCTGCTACGCGGGAGCGAACTGGACCGTCACGCCCTGCTGGGCTTCGCTCTGGCACTGGGGGACATGCGGGGAATCCTCGCCGTGGCGACCGAACTCGAGGGACGGGGTTTGACTCCCGAGGAAAAAAGACGTTTCCTTTACCCCCTTCCGGACACTGACGCCATCCACGCGGCCATCCTGGAGGCTGACAGCGATCCGGCCCTCCTGCTGGCCGTGGCCCGCAATGAGTCCCTTTTCGACCCTGCGGTCCGGTCGCGGGCCGGCGCGCTGGGCTGGATGCAGATCATGCCTTTCCACTACGAGGATCGCGGGGCCCGGCCCGGCGAGGCCAACTGGAAAAATCCCGGGGTTTCCATCCGGCAGGGAGACGGCCTGCTGCGTGAAAACAGTAGGCGCTACCAGGGCAATCCCTACCTGGCGGTTGCCGCATACAATGCAGGCCCCAGGGCTGCTTCACGCTGGGCGCAACAGCTTGGCGGATCACCGGAGCGGGACATATACCTGGCCTGGATCGGCTATCCCGAGACCCGGCACTACGTTGAAAATGTCTTGATCGACCGCGAAATTTACGATTGGATCATTCGCGACGCATCACCGGAATAGTTCAGGCGTGGACTCTAATGAACGGAGCATGGCGATGGCCTCGGGCCTCACAGGCTGGATCACGAAAATTTTAAGCAAGCGCGACAAGGACATCGCCCGCTTGCAGCCGCTGGTGGATCAGATCAAGGAAACCCGGGCTCAATACCAGGACCTGAACGACGAGGATCTCCGCGCCAAGCGCGACGAGTTCTTCCGCCGTCATAAAGACGGTGAGTCGTTGGACGATCTGTTGGTCGAGGCCTACGGAGTCGTCTGGGAGGCCTGCCGCCGTTTGGTCGAGCGCAAGACCTCCTGGGTGGTCTGGGGCCAGGATCAGGTCTGGGACATGGTTCCCTACGATGTGCAACTCATGGGCGCCATCGTCCTGCATCAAGGCAAGATCGCGGAAATGGCCACGGGAGAAGGCAAGACCCTGGTGGCGATTTTTCCCCTGTACCTGAATTCCATTCCCAGCCGCGGTGCCCACCTGGTTACCGTCAACGACTACCTGGCCAAACGCGATGCCCAATGGATGGGGGGAATCCTGGAATTTCTGGGCTGCCGCGTGGGGTACATCCTCGGCCAGATGACACCCGAGGAACGCCGTGAGGCCTACAATTGCGACATCACCTACGGCACCAACAACGAGTTCGGTTTCGACTACCTGCGCGACAACATGGTCGTCCAGGCTGACCACCTGGTACAGCGCGATTACTATTTCGCCATCGTCGACGAGGTGGATTCCGTTCTCATCGACGAAGCCCGTACCCCCTTGATCATCAGCGGCGCTGTCGATAAATCCACCCATCAGTTTACCGAGCTCAATCCGCGCGTGAACAATGTGGTCCGGCAGCAGCTGAAGATCGTAAACAACTGGCTGAGTGATGTGGAACGAGTCATGAGGCCCGCCCTGCAGGGAAATGAAGTGGATGTCGACGACGCGACGGCTCTCAAACTGCTGTGCATCAGCCGCGGAGCGCCCAAGAACCCCCGCTACCGCAAACTGGCCCAGATTCCCGGCGTACTGGAGACCGTCCAGCGCACCGAAGAGGCTTTTATGCGGGACAAGGCCATGTGGGAAGCGGACGCCGACCTGCTTTACGTCGTCGAGGAGAAGAATCACCACGTCGACCTGACGGAGAAGGGCCGCGAGATCTTCGGCGCCGGCGATCCCGACTTCTTTGTGCTGCCGGACCTGGCGGTGGCCGCCGGTGAAATCCAGATGGACGACACCCTCGATCCCGCCCAAAAGGCTAAACGCCTGGCAGTCGTAGAGAAGGAGTATGCACTCAAGAACGAACGGATCAGCAACGTCGACCAGTTGCTGCGTGGTTATTCGCTGTACGAAAAGGACGTCGAATACGTCATGCAGGAGGGAAAGGTCGTCATAGTGGACACCTTTACCGGCCGCCTGCAGCCTGGCCGCCGATTCAGCGACGGGCTCCATCAAGCGCTCGAAGCAAAGGAAAAAGTTACCGTCCAGAAGGAAACCCAGACCTTGGCCACGGTCACGGTGCAGAACTTCTTCCGCAAGTACGAGAAGCTTTCGGGCATGACGGGCACCGCCGAGACGGAAGAGGGGGAGTTCAACGGCATCTACAAGCTGGACGTGGTCGTGATACCCACCAACCGTCCCATCGCCCGGGTCGATCTCGAAGACGTGATATACAAGTCCAAGAAGGAAAAGTACAAGGCGATCGTGGAGGATGTGAACCGCCTGCACTCGCTGGGCCTACCCGTGCTGGTGGGAACCACGACCGTCGAAGTCAGCGAATTGCTGAGCCGGTTGCTGAAACTGCGCGGCATCAATCACAACGTTCTGAATGCCAAACAACACAAGGCGGAGGCGGAAATCGTGGCCGAAGCCGGTCGGGTGGGAGCGATCACCATCGCCACCAACATGGCCGGGCGCGGCACCGACATCAAGCTCGCGCCGGAAATCCTGGCCCTGCCAGAGAAGTGGCCCGGGATGGGACTCGATCCCCGCATGTACGAGGGTCAGGCCACCGGCTTGCAGATCATCGGCACCGAACGTCACGAGAGCCGGCGAATCGACCGGCAGCTGCGCGGCCGTGCCGGACGTCAGGGTGACCCCGGGCAGGCTATCTTCTTCCTGTCCCTCGAGGACGACCTCATGCGGTTGTTCAGCCCCGAGCGGATCATCAAGGTCATGGACCGGCTGGGCGTGGAGGAAGGCGAAGTCATTACCCACTCGATGGTCACCAAGGCCATCGAGAAGGCCCAGGTGCGGGTGGAAGCCCAGAACTACGAGATCCGCAAGCATCTCCTTCAGTACGACGATGTCGTCAACAAGCAACGTGAGGTCATCTACTCCCTCCGCCGGGATGCCGTGCTCGGAACCGACCTACGCGACCAGTTCCAGGGCTTCGTGGAAAACGCCGTGGCCGGTGTTCTGGCCGAATGCGCCGACCGGGACAATGCGCCGGATTTCTGGGAAATGGACAAGCTGGCACGGCTCTATCAGGGCCTGGTGCTGGCTCCCATGCCCCTGGAGACGGACGAACACCTGGAAGCCGGTTTCGAGACCGTTGAACAGAAGCTGGTGGGATTCGCCCTGGAGAAATATGAGACCAAGGAAACGAATCTGGGGCCTGACCTGTCCCGGCAGTTGGAAAAATTCGTCCTACTTCAGATGCTGGACGAGCATTGGCGCGATCACCTCAACGAACTGATCATGCTGCGCAGCGGCATCGGCCTGCGTTCCTACGGGCAGCGGGATCCCCTGGTGGAATACAAGGCCGAGTCCTTCCATCTGTTCCAGGCCATGTTCGACGGTCTGGAACGGTCGACCGTCAGCCTGTTCTTCCGGGCAGAGCTCGCGCCGCCTCCCGAGAGCAAGAAACCGGACCAGGACAGGATGCAGACCAGCCACCAGGAGGTCTCAGCCTACAACCAGGGATCCGCGCGCCAGGGAGGGCAGGCCGGCGGCGCTGCCGGGACGGCCGACCAGGCCACTTCCCGTCCCATCCAGCGTGATGAGCCCAAGATCGGGCGCAACGATCCGTGCCCCTGCGGGAGCGGCAGAAAGTACAAGAAATGCTGCGGAGCTTCGTGATGTTCTCTCAGCCCGGGGCCAGGACTTGCCCTGCACGGCCGCCCATGCTAGCTTTTTGGCGCCTCGGTCATAGCTGGAGCGAAGACCACGCAGCAATGGACTGGCCAAGAAAGTGACAAGACATGGATCCTGAAAGGGATAGACTGAAATATCTGTTGCTCATCCTGTTGGAGGCACTTTCCGGCTCGCCCGAGATCCTGCCGCCGATCAAGACCCGTATTCAGGAAAAGGCCGAAGCAGCCGGTCTGGACGAGGGGGATGTGCACGGGCTCCTCGACTGGATCGAATCCCACTGGCTGCATGACGACTGGCTCGGCGGGGACCTGGATCCCCTGCCCGATGCGCCTTCGGAAAAGGCCTTCCGGTACTTCGGCGACGTCGATGCGGGCTACCTGTCACCCAAGGGTCTGGGTTTCCTGATGAAGTTGTTCAACAACAGACAAATAGACCGGGCTCAGCTGGAAGCCTTGCTGCAGTACTCCTCCTTCATCGCACTGCGACCCCTGGACCCATACGAACTGGAATCCGTTTTGGAGCAGGTCCTTTTTCGGCCGGGAAAGCCGGGCATGACCGGAGGCGCATCGGAAGGATTCGAGAACATCCATTAGGCAACCCGCACCCTGGGGCGCGCATTGGTACCGGCCGCTGATTTCAGTAGCCGGGTTTTGCTTGGAAGGAACAACCGTTGAAACTGGTTATCGTAGAATCACCGGCCAAGGCCCGGACCATTTCCCGCTTCCTGGGGGACGAATACACCGTGGCCTCCAGTTACGGGCACATCAGGGACCTGCCGGGGTCGGCCAAGGAAATCCCCGCCAAATACAAGAACGAACCCTGGCGCCGGTACGGGGTCAATCTCGACGATGGCTACCAGCCGATCTACGTCATCTCCACCGACAGCAAGAAACAGGTGGCCGAGCTCAAAAAACTTTTGAAAAACGCCGACGAGGTGCTCCTCGCCACGGATGAGGACCGGGAAGGAGAGGCCATCAGCTGGCATCTGCTCGAAGTGCTTAATCCCAAGGTCCCCGTGCACAGGATCACCTTCCACGAAATCACCAGGTCGGCGATCAACGAAGCCCTGGACAATCCCCGCGAAGTGGACATGAAGCTCGTCCGCGCCCAGGAAAGCCGGCGAATCCTTGACAGACTCTACGGATACTCCTTGTCCCCGGTCCTCTGGAAGAAGGTGCGGACCAAACTTTCGGCCGGGCGCGTGCAGAGCGTGGCGGTCCGGCTGGTGGTGGAGAAGGAAGAGGAACGGCAACGCTTCCATGTGGCGAAGTACTGTGACATCGTAGCGGACATGACCAGCGGGGACCTCGTCTTCACCGCCCACCTGATGGAGATCGACGGGATCAAGCTGGCCGGCGGCAAGGATTTTGATCCCGACACCGGTGAGCTCAAGAATCCCGACCGACGGATCCATCTCGCTCACGATCTGGCCGCACAGCTGGCCAAGGACGCGCAGAAGACCCTGCCCTGGCGCGTGGCCACGGTGATCCGGAAAGAGACCACTCAACGGCCTTCGCCCCCCTTCATCACCTCGACCTTGCAGCAGGCCGCCAGCGGCAGGCTGAAGATGTCGCCACAACGGGTCATGCGAATTGCCCAACGGCTCTACGAAGGGGTGGGGGCCGTCCGGGACGGTCTGATCACCTACATGAGGACCGATTCGTTGACCCTCAGCACTAAGTCCCTGGCCGAGATCGAAAACCATATCCGAGATAATTTCGGGTCCGAATACACCACGGGGCCCCGGCGGTACAAGACGAAAGCCAAGGGAGCGCAGGAGGCACACGAAGCCATCAGGCCCACGCATGTGGAGCGCACTCCGGAATCCGTGGCCGATCGACTGGACAGTGAGGAACTGGCCGTCTACCGGCTGATCTGGAACCGTGCCGTGGCCTCGCAGATGGCCGACGCCAAGCTGGACAAGACCAGCATCGACATCGAAGCCATGGCTGCAGACCGCAGCCTGACCTTCCGCGTCAACGGCTCGGTCGTCCGCTTCCCCGGCTTTCTCAAGGTGTATGGCGACAAAGGCAAGGACACCCTCCTGCCCGAACTGACCGAGGGACGTACCATAGGGGGCGACGGACAACAGAACGTGCCACCGGTTGATATAGGCAACGTTGAACCGCTGCTCCACGAGACACAGCCTCCGGCGCGTTTTACCGAGGCCTCTCTCATCAAGAAGCTGGAAGAGGAGGGCATCGGGCGACCTTCGACCTACGCCTCGGTGATCAGCACCATCCAGAGCAGGGAATACGTCGTCAGTAAATCCGGCGCCCTGCTGCCATCCTACACCGGGATCGCCGTCACCCACCTGCTGAAAGAACACTTCAACAAGTACGTGGATCTCAAATTCACCGCCCGCATGGAAGAGGAACTCGACCTGATCGCCTCCGGCGAGGTCGACTGGATCCAATTCCTCGATTGCTTTTTCCGCGGCTGCAAGGGCGAAACAGGCCTGGAGCAGGACATAGACGCGGAGATGAGCAAGATCGAGTTCCCGCGCATCAAGGTCGGGAACGATCCGGAAAGCGGCCACCCCATCGTGTTGCGTATCGGACGCAACTACGTTTCGGTCCATGTTGAAGGACTGGACGACCGCCGCGCCACCCTGCCGGCCGACCTGCTCATCGACGAACTGAACCCGGACAAGGCCCTGGATCTGATCGTCCAACGCGACAAATCGCGCGAGCCGATCGGGCGGCATCCCGAAACCGGCCAGAACATATATGCCCTCACCGGACCGTTCGGCCCTTACCTGCAACTCGGGGAGCAGGAGGGCGACAAGAAGCCCAAGCGCATCAGTCTGGGGAAAAAGACCGACCCGACGACCATCGATCTCGCCTATGCTTTGCGGCTGCTCTCCCTGCCCCGGGAGATCGGTGTCGATCCGGAAACCGGCAAACCCGTGCGTGCCGGACTGGGCCGGTTCGGGCCTTACGTGGAGAGGGAAAGGATCTTCGCCAGCGTCCAGACAGTCGACACCCTGTTCACAATCACGTTGGACGAAGCCCTGGAACGGATCA
The DNA here is from genome assembly GCA_965371575.1 of uncultured bacterium. GTDB lineage: Bacteria > Krumholzibacteriota > Krumholzibacteriia > LZORAL124-64-63 > LZORAL124-64-63 > JAGLCY01. The sequence continues at coordinate 4,511 of CBDUYZ010000037.1, read as the reverse complement.
AGAACAAGAACAAGCGAACGGTACTCAGGGATCTGGGCAAGCATCCGGAATCCGGCGAACCGCTGGCCATCTGCAAGGGCCGGTATGGCCCGTACGTGACCGACGGTAAACTCAATGGAAATATCGGGCGGGACCGGGACCCGGAAGACGTCACCGTGGAAGAAGCCGTGTCGCTTCTCAAGGCCGCCGCCATGCGCAAAAAGACCGGCAAGAAAAAGACAGCCAAGAAAAAGACCAAAAAGAAGAAGCCCGCCGGTAAAAAGAAGACAGTCAAGAAAGCAGCCGCCAAGAAAACCGGAAAGAAAGCACCGGCCCGGCCGGCCTCCTCGGACGATTCCTGATGACTCCCGTCGAACGGCCAGCCGTCACCGTCGTGGGCGGTGGGCTGGCTGGCTGTGAGGCTGCTCTGCAATTGGCACGCTTCGGCTTGCAGGTGCAACTGGTTGAAATGCGGCCGGGTGTACGGACACCTGCCCACAGCGGGGACGGACTTGCCGAAATCGTCTGCAGCAACTCACTCAAAAGCACGGCGCCGGCCACTGCTTCGGGTTTGCTGAAAGATGAACTCGATCTCTTCGGCTGCCGTCTGCTCCCGTGCGCCCGGGAAGCGTCCGTTCCCGCCGGCGCCGCGCTGGCCGTGGACCGGAAGGAGTTTTCCGCCCGGGTGGCCGCCCGTATCGCCGCCGAACCGCTGATCGAGATTTCCCGCTCTGAAGTCAGGGAACTTCCCCGGCGCGACGGCAAACATTGGCTCGTGGCCACGGGGCCCCTGACCGGTAGCGCCCTGATGAAAGAGCTCGGGCGAATCACCGGTCGGCCCTCCCTTCATTTCTTTGACGCCATCGCCCCGACCGTGACCCTGGAATCCCTTGATCTCGATATTCTCTACCGGGCGGCCCGTTACGGCAAGGGGGAGGCCGATTACCTCAACGCCGCCCTGGGCCAGGCTGATTACGAGACTTTTCACGCGGAACTGGTGGACGCGGACAAGGCCGCGGTCCACGCCTTTGACCGCAGCGAACTGTTCGACGGTTGTCAGCCCATCGAGGAGATCGCCGCCTCGGGCCCGAAGTCCCTGGCCTTCGGCCCGCTGCGCCCGGTGGGCTTGCCCGACCCCCGCACCGGACGCCGCGCCCACGCCGTGGTCCAATTACGCCAGGAAAATCGCGCCGGAACGCTGTACGGTCTGGTCGGATTCCAGACCCGACTGAAATTCGGCGAGCAGAAACGGGTCTTCCAGATGATCCCCGGTCTGGCCAACGCCGAATTCGTGCGCTTCGGACAGATGCATCGCAACTTCTATCTCGACACACCACGCTGTTGCGCCCCGGACTTCTCGCTCCTCGAGCGGCCGGACGTGTGGGTCGCCGGCCAGGTCACCGGCGTGGAGGGTTACGTCGAATCGATGACTTCCGGCCTGGTCACCGCCTGGCGACTGGCCGCACACGTGCACGAGATCGAACTGCCCGGACTGCCTCTCGCAACAATGACCGGTTCCCTGCTCAGGAATTTCCTGTTCGACAGGACCACGGAAAAGCTCTCTCCAATGAACGTGAATTTCGGGCTCGTCCCCGACCTGCCCACCGGCATGAGGGGCAAAAGGGAACGAAAGATCGCCAAGTCCGAACGAGCCCTCGCCTTGCTGGCGGACTGGCTCGACCACGAGTCCGTGGTCCGTCTCCTTGCCGCTGCCGATGGGTGATGATACATTCCCCACGACCGGTTCAATGCCCCCCGACACGGACTTGGAGACGGTAATGACGGACAATCCTCTCCAACCATATCTCGAATATCTGGCGCTGGAACGTGGTATGAGCCCGCGGACCGTGGAGGCCTACGGCCGCGACGTTGCGGGCTTTCTGGCCACTGCGGTCGGGTTCGGGGTTCTCGACGATCCACCCGACCGGTCCCAATGGAGCAAGCTGGACGGGCTGCGGGGCGTCATCCGGGGACATCTGGCGGTGCTGCGCCGCGACGACCGGCGCCTGACGACGCTGGATCGCCATCTGGCAGGGATCCGTTCCTTCTACCGGTATCTGCAGATAACCGGCGTGGTCGCCTCGGTCCCGGCAAACCTGACCGCCGGCAGAGGCGGTCGTGAAAGACGGTTGCCCCGCGATCTGAATCTCGAAATGGCTGCCGAACTGATGGAACTGCCGGATAAGGAGACCGAGATCGGCCGACGGGACCGGGCCCTGCTCGAAATGATCTACGGCCTGGGACTGCGTCTGGCCGAAGCGGTGGGCCTGGATTTGGGGGACATCGATCTGGATGTGGGACAAGTCAAGGTTCTGGGCAAGGGAAATCGTGAGCGCATCCTGCCGTTGGCCGGTTGCGCGGAGCTGGCCTTGAGAGATTACCTTGAGCGCAGGCTTGAACCGATTGTTTGGCAAGATCTTGTCGACGGGGTGCTCAGAGGTCCTGATCGTGATCGAGCCGTGTTCGAGGGCCGGCGCGGCAGGCGCATCGCTCGTCGCACCGTACAGAGTCGGGTAGGAAAATACGCAGCGGAACTGGCGGGACTGGCTGGGGTTTCTCCCCACACCTTGCGTCACTCTTTCGCCACCCACCTGCTGGACGGCGGCGCAGGGATCAGGGTGGTGCAGGAATTATTGGGACACCGTCATCTCTCAACCACCCAGATCTACACCCACCTGAGCCGTGGCAAGCTGAGGGAAGGGTTCACCACTGCCCATCCCCGGGCAAAGAAGAAATCCGGGTAAAGACAGGCAGGGGCCGTGCGCCCCGGGGAGTAAACCATGATTATGAGATCGACAACTGTCCTGGCTGTTCTGCGGGATGGTCTGGGGACCATCGGCAGTGACGGACAGGTGACTCTGGGGGACACCGCCGTCAAGCACGGCGCCGTGAAGGTGCGCAAACTCTTCGGTGGCAAGGTGCTGGTCGGCTTCGCCGGCGGGGCCGCCGACGCTTTCACCCTCTTCGAGAAGTTCGAAGGCCATCTGGAACAGTACCGGGGGCACCTGAAGCGCGCGACCGTGGAACTCGCCCGCGAATGGCGCAGCGATCGGATCCTGCGGAAGCTCGAGGCCATGATGGTCGTGATGGACAAGGATAACCTCTTCGTGGTGTCGGGTAATGGAGACATAATCGAAAGCGACGACAATCTGACGGCCATCGGTTCGGGGGGTCCCTACGCCCTGGCCGCCGGGCGGGCTCTGATGCAGAACACGGATCTGAGCGCGACGGACATCTGCAGCCGGTCCCTGCGACTGGCCGGAGAGCTCTGCATCTATACCAACACCAACATAACCCTGCTTGAACTGGGGCCCGAAGGACGTGACGGCGTTGAAGATCAAACAGATTGAACACAAGCCCATGTGGACCTGTCCGGAAATCGTCGACCTGCTGGACCGCTACATCATCGGCCAGGCCGACGCCAAGAAGGCGGTGGCCATCGCTCTGCGCAACCGCTGGCGGCGCATGCAGCTGCCGGACGAGATGCGGCGCGAGGTCGTGCCCAACAACATCATCCTCATCGGGCCCACCGGCGTGGGCAAGACCGAGATAGCACGCCGTCTGTCCCAGATCGCCGATCTGCCCTTTCTCAAGGTCGAGGCCACCAAGTTCACCGAAAAGGGTTACGTGGGCCGGGACGTCGACTCGATGGTGCGCGACCTGTTGGAGAACGGCATAGCACTGGTCCGCCGCGGGGCGGAGGCTCGCTTTTCCTCGGAAATCGAACAGGCGGTCCAGAATAACCTCCTGGACATTCTCTTTCCTCCGCTGGAGGGATTGGACAACGAACCTGAACGGGAAGCCCGCTGGGAAAGGAGCCGCGAGAAGATCCGCCAACAGCTCCAGGATGGGGTGTTCGACGACAAGGAGGTGTCGATCACCAGCGAACAATCCAAGGTGCCCATCGCCAACATCTTCACCTCGGCGGGCGAGGAGTTCGACGCCTCCTTCGGAGAAAGTCTCAAGCACATTTTCCCCAAGCAAAAGATCGAAAAGAAGGTCTCGGTGGCCAAGGCCAGGCGTCTGCTGCATGAACAGGAGGCGGATAAGAGATTGGATATGGATCAGATCATTTCCGAAGCGATCGAATTGGTGGAAAACGGCGGCATCATCTTCCTGGATGAAATCGACAAGATCGCCGGCGGCCACGGTCACGGCAGCGGCCCCGACGTGTCGCGGGAAGGCGTCCAGCGGGATCTGTTGCCCATCGTCGAGGGATCCGCGGTCAGCACCAAGTACGGTCCCGTCAAGACCGATCACGTGCTCTTCCTGGCTGCCGGGACTTTCCACAGGAGCAAACCCAGCGACCTGATTCCGGAATTGCAGGGCCGCTTTCCCATCCGCGTCGAACTGAACAGCCTCACGGAAGAGGATTTCGTCAAGATCCTGCGCGACACCGAGGGCTCGCTGATCCGCCAGTACACCGCCCTGCTGGACGCCGATCAATGCCGGATCGAGTTCACAGACGACGCCCTGGAGGAGTTGGCCGGACTCGCAGCACCCGCTCCTACCGTGCTGGTGTAAGGGCTGCC
>CBDUYZ010000036.1:0-13964 GCA_965371575.1 uncultured bacterium | reverse complement strand
CCAGGCGGTCGGCTTGACCCTTGTTGTCGCACAACAGCAGAACGGCTTGCCCCTGCTGTTCCCTGGCGAGAAGGTCGGCACGCAACTGGCCGATATTGCCGCCCCGCAACTGCTGCCCCGTGGATTGGAAGACCAGACTGGCGACCGGTTCCAGGTCCAACCACCGCGCCTGTTCGTCTCCCGCGACCCAGGAACCGGTCAGGAAGACATGGCGCAGCCGGGGCAAGGCCAGGCCGGCGGCGGGTTCCACCAGTTCCTCGATTTTCGGCAAGGCCGGGTCCTTGTCCAGCCGACCGGCGCGCAGACGCGGCAGTTCGGCATCGAGCAGATCGGACTGCTCCTTGAGCCGGTGAGGATCTGTCCAGAAGACCGTTGTACCGTCGGCCAGATAGTCTGCCACCGTCGCGACGGGGCCCAGCCAGGGCAGATAGGATTCCAGGCCGTCATCGGTCAGGCGGTCTTCGAAGCGGGCTTCAAGGTCATCCAGGAAGTCGTGGTCCAATCCCTCCGCGGCGATTTTACTTTCCACCTGTCCCAGGCAGGAAAGAATCGCGTCGTCATCGAGCAGGAGATGGCTGACCGGCAACACGAGAGCCTTTTCGCTCCGGCGGGTAGTGCGCTGGGATTCGACGTTGAAACAGCGGACCGAAACTATTTCGTCGTCGAAGAACTCGATCCGCAACGGCTCGACCGACGGTGTGAAGATATCCAGCAACCCTCCCCGCCGGGCGTAATCACCCACCTTGGCCACCATGCCCGCCGGACGGTAACCGCGCTGAGACAGCTGGAGACAGAGTTCATCCAGGTCCACCCGCTGTCCGCTCTCCAGGCGCAGGACCGACCGCGCCAGGACCGCGGGAGTGATAACGCGCTGGCGCAGGGCGTAGACGGAGGCAACTACCAGGTGGGGGCCGTCGGTTCCGAGCCGGTCGAGTCCGGCGAGGAAATCCCCGACCAGAGCCGGTTCCGGGGAATTATTGTCAAAGGCCATGACTTCCTGCTGAGGCAGGTGGATCACGTCGCCGGGGCCCAGCCAGGTTTCCAGATCGTCAGCGAGTTGGTCTGCGGACTCCCGGTCGGGCGTCACCACCAAACCAGGCCGACCCACCCTCCGGAACCAACCTGCCAGCAGGAGGGCGCGAGTCCCGCCGTGCAGGCCGGATAAAAGGAAGGGCCCGTCCGGAGCCTCGTGCAGGGCGGACTCCACCCTCGCGACGGCCCAGGACACGCCCTCGTCGGCATTCGGATCCGGAAAAGCGGCGTGCAGCAAACCGGCCGGCTGGCTGCACGCCTTGTCGTGGCCATCCATACAGGACCTTGCAGCCGGCTGTCCCTGCGGACAGGGCGGGCCGGCTAGAACGTGGCGCGTTGCTCGTTGAACGGCGTGATCATACGCAGCCGCTCGATGATCGGAGGCAGCGCCTTGATCACGTAATCCACTTCGTCCCGGGGGTTGTACCGGGACAGGGAAAAGCGGATGGATCCGTGGGTCAGGGTAAACGGCAGGCCCATGGCCCGCAGGACGTGGGAGGGTTCGAGGCTACCGCTGGTACAGGCGGACCCGCTGCTGGCGGCTATTCCCACGCGGTCGAGCAGCAGGAGGATGCCTTCGCCTTCGATGTACTGGAAACTGATGTTGGTCGTGTTGGGCAAGCGGCGATCCGGATCGCCGTTGGCCTGTATATCGTCGATGCGGGACAGACGCCCGCCTTCCATATCGTCCCGCAGCGACCGGACCACGGTGTTCTCGTGCTCCACATTGGCCGCGGCCAGCTCGCAGGCCACGCCCATGCCCGCCAGCGAGGCCACATTCTCGGTGCCGGCCCGGCGGCCCCGCTCCTGGTGGCCGCCTACGATCAGGGGCCGGATCTTCGTCCCTTTGCGCACGTACAGGGCGCCCACCCCTTTGGGGGCATGAAGCTTGTGACCCGAAAGTGAAAACAGGTCGATGGTGGAGGACTTCACGTCCAGGGGCAATTTGCCCGCGGCCTGCACACCGTCCACGTGGAAGACCGATCCGTTCTCCTTCACGATGCGCCCGACAGCCTCGCAATCGAAGATCACCCCGGTCTCGTTGTTGGCCATCATGATAGAGACGACGGCCGTATCGGTCCGGAGTGACTGACGCAGTTCCTCGAGATCAAGATTACCCATCTGGTCGACCTTGAGATAGGTCACCTCGTAACCGTGCCTCTTTTCGAGATCCCGGCAAAGGCCCAGCACGGCCGGATGCTCAACGGTGGTGGTGACCAGGTGCCTTTTTTGCGGATAGGCGTGCAGGGTGCCGACGATGGCGAGATTGTCGCTCTCGGAACCACCGCCGGTGAACACTATCTCGCTCGACTGCTCCGCCCCCAGCAGGGCCTGGACCTTTTCCCTGGCCGCGGCCACCTCGTCGCCGGCACGGGCTCCGAAGGAATGCATGCTCGAGGGGTTGCCGAAATGGTCGGTCAGCAGGGGGATCATCTTCTCGAGGACTTCCGGGGCCACCGGGGTCGTGGCGTTGTTGTCGAAGTAGATGCCCTTCTCCGGCGGTTCGGGCAACCCCTCCATCATATTGAAACTCTTGTTACCGGTGTTCATCACTTGTCCACCTCGATCACTTCCAGATCCTCGCTGACGAATTCGCGTAACTGGGCCTCGACGTAACCCTTGATGGTCGCGTCGGAAGCCTTGCAGGCCGCACAGGCTCCGGTCAGCCGGACATAGACCTTGCTCTCGTTGAAGCGCACGAATTCGATGTCACCGCCGTCGTTGCGCAGGGCCACTGAAATATCATTGGCAAGCAGTTCCTGGATCCTGGCCACGATGTCCTTGTCCGCCAGGCCGTGCTCGACGGACGAGGTGGAGGCCATGTCGCCGAGCTGGACCAGCTCCCCCTCCTGCTTGGGAGCCGGCGCCTCGCCCCGTTCGATCTTGTCCCAGCATTCCCGCAACATATCGCTGATCTCGTGGTGGCATTCACCACAGCCGCCGCCGGCCTTGGTGAAGTTTGTAACGTCTTCGATATCCTGGAGGCGGTGGTTGTAGATGGCCTCCCGGACCGTATCCTTGGTCACCTGGAAACAGTGGCACAACAGGGTGGCCTGGTGTATCAGGTGGCAGGGCACGCCGCGGCCCAGGCGTTTGTAATGATCGATCATGGCCGCTTCGAGCGCTTCGCGCCCCATGACCGAGCAGTGCATCTTCTCCCGGGGCAGGCCGTCCAGCTCCCCGGCGATATCCTCGTTCGTGATCAGGGCGGCTTCCTCGAGGGTCTTGCCCTTGATCATCTCGGTCAGGACACTGCTCGAGGCGATGGCGCTGCCGCAACCGAAGGTCTGGAATCTGGCGTCGGCGATCCGGCCTTCGTCATCAAGTTTGAACGATAGCCGCAAGGCGTCGCCGCAGGCCATGGACCCGACTTCACCCACGCCGTCGGGATCCTCGATCTCACCCACGTTCCTGGGATTCATGAAATGGTCGAAGACCTTTTCCGAGTAATTCCACATGGGAACCGACTCCTTAGTTTCCCGCCCACCGGGGAAGGGGGTGGAAATCCATTCGTGACTACGACATCACGGACATCTTTGGTCATACATCAGGCTGTTGAACAACTGGGCTCGGTCGCGCTGGCTGGCACTTGCGAGCAGATCGCGAAGCCGAGGAGGAGGGCGATGCCGTAGCATCATCGACGACGTCGTGCCGCGAATCCAGCCGATCAGCGCCCCGAACGCGACCAGATCCAGTTTTTCAACAGCCTGATATCCCTACTCCAAGGAAACGAACCACTCCGGGATTTGCAAGCAATTACGATAAAGTGACTATGAAAGGATTCCCGGGCCGGGATCCGGGGGCCGCCTGGTGCCTCGTCCCACCCAGATCTCGACCAATAGCAGCAGCAGAACCAGACCCAGCAGCCAGGGGGCCGCGTTCCGCCCGCCTAGCGCGACCATGAAATCGGCGGGGGCTTGATCGGTCAGGTCACCGACCACTTTCAGATCCAATTCCGCCATCATATTCCGCCAGTCATGGATTCCGCGCAGTTGCAGCGTGGATTCGGACGCGGGTATGCCCGCCGCCACCACACCGAGGGTATCGTTCCCGGCCAGGAAGGTGACGAACCCCGCCCGGACGATGGTCCCACCACTCAACAAGGGCACGCCTCCCTGCCAGGCCAGAATCGCAGCACCGGCCCCGCGACCTTCCGGGCCGATCACCAGCAGATTCTCCGTCTTTTCGATGGAGGAGCCGGATTCCGGCTGCCGTGGGCGGATCACCGCTTCGGTCCCTACCTCGGTGTTGACGGCGGCGGAAAGGCGGCCGGGCCGGGCCAACCAGGACGCCAAACGCTGGAAGAACGGCAGCGCCATGGGGCTGGCCGCCACGTCGCTACCCTGGGGCAGCAGATCGAAGGGCAGCACCGCGAATTTCCCCTCGCCCAGCGTTCCTTCTATGAACACCGGATCCTCACCCGTCAGGGTCAAAAGAGCCGCACCCTCACCCTCCTCGAGGCGGAACCAACGACGCCAGGCGATTTCCTCGAACGTGGCGATGGACTCGGTGTCCAGTCCCGCGAAGACCGGGTGGTCGGGATCGATTACCCGGACGTGCTGTCCCCGGCCGGGGTCGGAATGGAACTCCACGGCGGCCGGCAGCCCCAGGGCAGGCAGGATGGTGCGCGAAAGATATCCGGACAAGGTGGGATCCCCCACCAGGAACAGAGCCGCACCGCCCTGGCCCAACCAGCCGATAAGACCATCCATGGCGCGGCGACCCAGAGGTTCTGGATTCACCAATACAAGCAGATCGCTGGCGTAAATGGCGCCCGTGGTCAGATCCGGGCCCAGCACCGCCTTGACCCGGAAGAGCGACGGACCAGTTCCCGGGACCAGGGCCTGGGACAGGTAACGCCAACCGCCACGACCGGCCACGACGTCGCCGGGACGATCCGGGCCATGGACCAGCAGCACCGATATCGCCGCGGGCACCATCAGAACGAGAGGTCGACTGTCGTCGCCCGGGAAGGCGTCACTCTCCTTGCGAACCACGCCCCGGTGAAGACCGACCGCAGGGACGGTCACGGAAAATTCGACATCCACCGGACCTTCCCCCGCTCCGCTGGTTACCGCCTCGGCCACCGGTCTGCCGTCAAACTCGAGGGAAAACACCTGTTCGTCGTAGGCGGGAAGCACACGGGCCTTCAGCGTGATGTTTTCACCCGGTCGAACGGCCCTGGTCGGCAGATCGACGGCCAGAATTCCTCCCCCGGGTGCTTCGCGGCCGATCCGGCGCACCAGGAACCGGGTCGGCCCGGCCTCGTTCAGCCTCGCGGCCGCCTGACTCAACCGGGTGTCCGGGCCTGTCATCTGAAGATCGCTCAACATCACGATCTCGACCGGCGCGCCGGGCGCACGGGCCACCAGGCGGGCGGACTCCCTCAGCACCGCCGACAGGTCGAATGGTCCGTCGGTAAGTTGGACTACGGACAGCCCTCCCACCGCCCCCGCCCCGGCGGGCAACCAATCCCCGAAAAGAGGCGCTGTGCGGCTGCCGGCCGTGATTACCTGGACCGCCGCTGTTCCCGGCAGGACCCGGAGCATTTCCTCGCAGGCCCGCAGGGCGGCGTCCAGGCGGGTTCCCTCAGCCATCTGGGTACCCATGCTGGCGCTGGTGTCGACGATGAACAGGACGGAACGATCCCCGCTGGAGTTTCCGACTCCTCCCCAGCGCGGCCCCGCGGCGGCCAGGGCCAACAGCAGAATCGCCAGCACCCGCAACAGAAGCAGCAGCCAGCGCCTGATACCGAGGCTGCGCGCCTGCCGGGATTGGACTTCGTTCAGAAACCGCAGATCACTGAAGGGTCGGCGCTGAACGCGGCGGCGACTGAGAAAATGGATGATGATCGGCAAGGCCGCCAAGGCGGTCCCGAACAGCAGGGAGGGATTAAGGAAAGACCACGGCATCAGCACATCCGCCGACGTTTCTGGAGATAGGCGCCCAGGCCCTTTTCGAAAGGCGTGTCCGTGGTGATTTCCACCAGGTCCACCTTTTGCCGGCGGCATTCGCGGCGCAGGAAGACCCGCCACTGATCGAAACGCTGCCGGTAGCTTTCCCCCAGGTGAGACGGCTCCACCCGGATTTTGCGACCTGGTTCCTCGAGGGATTCGAACTCGACCTCCCCCTCAAATTCGAGGTCCACTTCGCGCGGATCCAGGATCTGGAACACGACCACCTCATGGCCCTTGTGGCGAAAATGCTTCAGACCGGAAATGATCCTGTCCGGGTCGTCCATCATGTCACTCAGCAACAGAATCAATCCGCGTCGCTGGATCCGTTCGGCCACCCGGTGGAGTACTCGGCCGAGACGCGTGCCCGAGCCGTTCGGCAGGTTGTCCAGGACCTTCAGAACCTGGAACAGTTGCTTGCGCATGGAACGGGCCGGCACCATGGCCAGGGGGGACTCGTCGAAAGTCACCAGGCCCACCGCGTCATTCTGGCGCAGCAAAAGGTAACTGAGGGCCGCAGCCAGGTAGCTGGCGTAGACCTTTTTGGTAAGCCGGTTCTCGTCCCCCGTGAAGTCCATGCTGGCCGAGCAGTCCAACAACAGTGTGGCCCGCAGGTTGGTTTCCTCGGTGAAGACCTTCAGGTAGTGCCGGTCGGTCTTGGCGTAGACCCGCCAGTCCAAATGGGAAACGGGTTCTCCAGCTATGTACTGGCGATACTCGGAGAACTCTGCGCTGAAACCGTGGTAAGGACTCTTGTGCAGACCGGTCAGGAAACCCTCGACCACCAGGCGGGCCACCAGGTCAAGTTGGCCGAGGCGGCCGACGATTTCTGGTGTCAGCAGCGGACTGCTCAAGGAGTCACCTCATCGAGGATCATGCCGACGATCCTATCCCGGCTAATGTTCTCGGCTTCGGCGTGGAAATTCGACACCAACCTGTGCCGGAGCACCGGCAGGGCCAGGCGCCGGATATCCTCCAGGTCCGGCGTGGGCCGGCCATCCAACAGGGCACGGGTCTTGGCGCCACGGACCAGGTACTGGGCCGCGCGGGGCCCCGCTCCCCACGCCAGGTACTCCCTGGCGGGCTCGACCTCCTCGCCACTACCGACCCGCGTGGCTCGCACGAGGCGGACCGCGTAACTGGTGATGTTTTCGGCCACCGGCACCTGACGCACCAGGGCCTGGTTGCCCAGAACATCCGCGCCGTCGAGAATCCGGTTTAATTCCACCTCTGACGACCCGGTGGTGGTTTCCACGATGGTCACTTCGTCGGCATAGGTCGGGTAGTCGATCAACACGTTGAACATGAAACGGTCAAGTTGGGCTTCCGGCAGGGGATAGGTCCCTTCCTGCTCTATGGGATTCTGGGTGGCCAGGACGAAGAAGGGGATTGGCAAGTCGAAGGTCCGCCCGCCGGTGGTGACCTGGCGCTCCTGCATGGCCTGCAGCAGGGCGGCCTGGGTCTTGGGCGGTGTGCGGTTGATCTCGTCGGCGAGAATCACGTTGGAGAAAATGGGGCCTTTGATGAACTTGAATTCCCTGCGGCCCGTACCGTGATCCTCCTCCAGGATCTCCGAACCGGTGATGTCGCTCGGCATGAGATCCGGGGTGAACTGGATGCGGTTGAAGCTGAGATCAACGACCCGGGCCAGACTGCTGATCAGCAGGGTCTTGGCCAAGCCGGGCACTCCCTCGAGCAGCACGTGCCCTCCGGCGAACAGGGCGATCATCATCTCCTCGATGACGGCTCCCTGTCCCACGATGATCTTTCCCACCTCAGAGCGTATGGCCATGTAGTGGTCTCTAAAGGCATCGATCCTGGCTGAGTCGTCCACGAAAGTCCCTCTCGTTGCGGTTGTCGGCACGATATGCCGGTTCTATCGGCCGTCCACAGGCCCGATATATTCTGGAAGGTACGATATCCCCGTCCCGGTCCGACGTCCAGTCCGGGAACAGGATGGTTCTGGAAACGCCGCCGGGGCAGAACAGTTGCAGACAATAAATCATTTTGCGCGGATGATGACCGAACGATCCCGATGGCGTAACTTTTCCGCGGCCTCACACAGGAACCGGAGGGCCCTTTTGCACAAACATTTGTACCGAACCGTGGAAAACCTCCTGGAACGGATCGACCATTCGGCCGGCGACGAAAAGATGCTGCTGGTTATCCTGCACCTGCTGGTCGATAGCCCCGACATGGCGTCCTTCGGGGTCGTCAGCGGCCGGTTGTACCGGGAGCGGGAAGAGGACTACCTCCTGATCAAGAGCATCAGCGGACACGGATCGCAAATCGCCGGCAAGACCGTCAGCAAAAAATACCAGGTGGTCAAGGACATCCAGCGGCGCCGGCTATGGATCATCTCTCCCGAGTCGCCGGGCTGGGACGCCGACCTGGAGGCCCAGTTCAGCGACGTGGATTCGGCGGCCATCCTTCTCGGGCGTGATCCATCCTATATCCTCAGCCTGGGCATCCGGCACCACGGCAGCGAGGATGATCTCCTGGTCTTGCTGGAAACCATCCGGGCCACCATCGGTCTGAAACTCCGCGAACAGGCCTACGTCAACCAGATGAAACAGGCCCAGGCCATACAGCATTCCCTGTTGCCCGGGCGCTTGCCCACGCTCGACGGATACGAGATCGCCGCGGTTAGCCATCCCGCCGAGGAGGTCGGAGGCGATGTCTACGATGTACAGCAGGTCGAGAAAGGGGTCCTCGGCCTGATGCTGGCCGACGCCAGCGGCCACGGACTGCCCGCCGCCCTGCAGGCACGCGACGTGGTGATCGGCATGCGCATGGGCCAGGCCGAAGGCGAAAAAATCACCGCAACCATCAGCCGTTTGAACCGGGTGATCCACCACAGCGGTATGACCAGCCGTTTTATCTCCCTGTTCTACGGGGAACTGGAGGAAACCGGCAGCATGGCCTATGTCAACGGAGGCCATTGCCCACCCCTGTTGGTGTCGGTCAAGGGCGAGGTCTTCGAGCTGAAGACCAGCGGTCCCGTGCTCGGTCCCCTGCCCAACGCGATCTACCAGCGCGGATACCTCACCATGAAACCCGGCGAGATCCTGGTCATTTTCACCGATGGCGTCACCGAACGGGAGGATCCCCGGCGCAAGTCCGGCGAGGACGATATCGTGGAATTTGGACGGGAGGGCCTGATCCGGACCATCCAGGACTGCCGTGAAGATTCCGCCGGGGAAATCGCCCGGAAAATAATCGAACGTGTGCGGGATTTCGGAGACGGCCGCCCCTTCGAGGACGATGTCAGCGTGATGGTGGTCAAGAGGCTGGCAGCGGACAACTACCCGCCGGCGGAGGATTTGACGCTGGTCTCCTCGGCGACCAGACGATAGAGAGCCACCGTCCAGGCCTGGGGTTCGCTGAGGCCCACCCCTTCGATGGTGCAGGTATCCAGCAATTCGAAACGGACACCGTGCAGAGTCCGGCCATCCCAGCGGGGCAGGCCCTCACTGCGGTCCACGAAATAGTCCGGCGGATCCGCGGCTTCCCCCGGCCGGACGCCCACCCGCAGCCAATCACCGCTGACCACCATCTCCTGGAAACCCATCTCCCGGCCCAGGTCAAGGATCTTCGGACAGACCAGGCCCATCAGATCCAGCACCCTGCGTTCGCTGGCAAAGCCCAGAGCCCCGATGTCCAGAGCCGCCACCACAGCATCCTCGGGCGTGTTGTCCCGCAGCCAGATACCCAGTTCGAGGTAGCATTCCCGCACCCCGACGGGGAACTTGCGGGCGTGAGGCAGCACCTCGCTGGTGAAGACCCACCAGTTCATCGCCAGGGTCCCGATCACCGCCGCCAGGATAATGTTCCGTCCCGTTTTCCGTATGGAGACCGTGACCGCCACGCCCTGCATCAACCACTCGGTCACCACGCTCATGGCCAACAGCATGACGGGCGTCAAAGGACTGACGTAACGGGAAATGACCCAGACCTGGCGGGACGCCAAGCCACCCAGCAGAACCACCACCCAGGTGGCCGTGATGCCGATCATGGCCACCGGCCCCCAGACCGACCACGGACCCGCCCCCCGGTAGAAGGAACGGGTGCTTCCGTCAGTCTCGTCTTGGACCTGATTCTGGACCTGGTTCTGGACCTGATAGCGTTCGAGATATTGGTGGCGCCTGAGGATCAGGAGGATCAGGAGAACCAACCCGGCCCATAGAAATCCCTGGGAAACGGCCAGCAGGCCGATCGATCGGAACAGGTAGGGATACAAAACCACAGGATTCAGTGAGAAGCCGATACTCTTGGCACTGGCGGATTCCGGAAAGATCCGGCCGAACGAGAGCCAGGCAAAGACCAACCAGGGCAAGACCACCAGGAGCCAACCGGAGATACCAGCGATAAAAGGAGCATGGGGCCGGGCATGATAACGGCCGCTCTTGCCCGCCATGCCCCCGGCACGAAAATACTCGAACCAGAGCAGCCAGGGCAGCGCCAGGGGCGCCGCCAACAGGAACTCGGGGCGAACCAGTCCCGCCAGGCCGGCACCCACACCCCAGACGAGATAACGATGCCACATGGGCCCTCGGGACTGGGGGGAAACAAGCGGAATCAACAGGACGACCAGCAGAGCCGTGGCCAACGGCGTTTCCATGCCGGAAAACGCCCACCGCAGAAACCAGACATCACTGATCACCACGAGCATCAGGGCGAATTTCCAGGGAAGGGGGAAGGTCAATCGTTCGATGATGGCGTCGACCGCCAGGATCAGGACCAGACCGCATAGGGCGCCCAGGACCCAGGCCGCAGTCATCGGGGCCAGACCCAGTTTCACCAGCAGGGCGAGCCCGAAAATCCAGAGAGGACTGGTCGCACCATAGGTTTGCTCACCTGGATTGAAGGAGAATTCTCCCCGTTCCAGGAGATTATCCACGTAGCGCAGGTGGATGAAGGTGTCGTCGGTGATGTAGCCGCGAAGGAGAAACCCCGCGGTCCCGAAAACCGCTAGGGCCAGGAGGATTCTCAGGGATCTACTGCGTCTCATGGGGAAATGGAGCAACTCCTGTGTTTACCTCAGGAACATCGGTAGATTCTGGACTCTCCGGATCACCGGTTTGTACTCTTCCACGTCGTAGAAGCGTTCCACTTCCACGCGTTTCACGCCCTCGATGACCGAGTTCAGTCCGACCGTGGTGTACTTGCCGTCCTGCAGGGCGGTCATCAAACCGCTGGCGCCGTCGAGCAGCATATCCATGGCCAGGTTACCGAAGTTCATGGCCACCATGCGGTCCAATGCATCGGGGGCACCGCAACGCATCATATACCCCAATTGCTGATACGTAATGTCTTTTCCGGTCAGTTTCTTGATTTTTTCAGCGACCCACATGCCCACCCCACCCAGTTTCTTGTGGCCGTAGGCGTCCTTCTCACCCGTTTCCATAACCTCACCGTCGATGGGGACGGCCCCCTCGCTGATGGTCAGGATGGAATAATTACTGGGATTGTTCTCCTTGTCCCGGACGATCATGTCGGCCAACTTCTCCACATCGAAAGGGACTTCCGAAATGATGGCGCGGTCTACGTTGGCCAGGTAGCTGGCAACCAGGGAGGTCTCGCCGCTGTTGCGCCCGAACAGCTCGATCAAGCCGATTCGCTCGTGGCTGCCGATGGGAGTGCGCAAATCATTGATGGCCTGTACCGAGCGCGTGATGGCAGTCCCGAACCCGATGCAGTATTCGGTACCGTAGACGTCGTTGTCCATGGTCTTGGGAATGGCAACCTGCGGATAGCCGGCCTCGTTCAGGTAGGCTGCGTAGCTGAGCGTGTCGTCGCCACCAATCGGGATCAGGGCGTCTATCTCGAGGTGTTCCAGGTTGGCAATGATCGTCTCGGTGATATCCAGCGGGAATTTCTGCCTTTTCTTGCGCAAATGGCCGGGCATGTCCTTCTCCCGCATCTTGGCCGGATTGATGCGCGAGGTGTGCAGAAACGTACCGCCGGTGCGGTCGATGGTCCGCACATGGCTCCACTCGAGTTTGTTGACCCACTGGCGGTTCCAATCCGGATCGCCGTCGATCCGATAATTGGCCAGTCCACCCCAGCCCCGCCGAAAGCCCAAGACCTCGATATCTGCCTTGTGGGCCCGGTCGACGACCTGCTTCATGGCCGAATTCAGGCCGGGCACATCACCGCCGCCGGTAAGGATGGCTATGCGCTTGATCTTCCTCTTCATCGGTGCCGCTCCCAGACTTTTGGTGAAACTGATGTTGCCGCCACCGGCAAATTAACCCACGGGTCCAAAGCTTGCAAGTGCCAACCCCGGTCCGGTCTTACCTGACCGCAGGTCCGGCGGTCCACTGCCTGGATCAGTTTGTAGGATGGTATTTGCAGTGGCAACCAGCTGCCAGGAACGTACCCCGGCAAGACATCCGGGCCAGTTCCACCACGTCCTTCTCACTGAGACCGAAATGCTCCATGGCCAGTTCATATTCCCGAGACAGGCAAGTGTTGCTGACGGTGGGATTGTCGGTACACAGAGCCACCTTGACCCCGGCCTCCAGGAAGCGGGGCAGCGGGTGATCCTTCAGGCTCGGCGATGCTCCGGTCTGAAGGTTTGAGGAGAGACAGACCTCAAGATAGATCCCGTCCCGGGCCAGTCGCTTGATCAATTCGGGATCCCGCCCGGCGCTGGTGCCGTGTCCGATGCGGTGCGGCCCCAGATGTTCCAGGGCTTCCCAGATACGCTCCGGCCCTTCACTTTCGCCGGCATGGGCTGTTTTTTTCAGGCCCATCGTGGTGGCCAGTTCGTACGCCTCCTTGAACAGCAACGGAGGATAGGGCGCTTCGTGCCCGGCAATGTCGAAGCCCACCACCCCCACGCCGGCGTGGAACTCCTCCTTTTCCCCGATGACCTCGCGCAGGAGAATCCGGGCCATGTTGCCCCCGTGATTGCGCATGGCGATGACGATGATCCCCGCCCGGAATTCGGGATGGCCGGCCCCGAACATGGAGAACCCCTTGCGCGTGGCCGCGATGACCTGGCGCGTGGTCAGGCCGGCCCGCCGGTGGATCAGGGGATTCATGCGCAGTTCGAGCAGCCGGACGCCGTCGTTCCAGGCGTCTTCGGCGAGCTCGTAGGAAATGCGCCTGATGTTGTCGTAGAACTGGGTGTACTGCAGGGGGATATGAAATTTGTCGAGGTAGTCCAGGAGGGAATTGTCCAGGTTGTCGTCCCACTGCAGGTAATGGCGAAACTGTTCGAAATCAAGGCCAGGCACGGCACTGTAGTATTTCTCGGACAACTCCCAGAGGGTTTCCGGCCGGATGGAGCCGTCGAAATGGCGGTGGATGTCTGCCAACGGCAGGGAACGGATGAATTCGCGTCTTTCCTGCTTTTTCATGTCTTGAACCTCTTTATCAACAGCCTGCAGGTAAATTCGGCCGAGAATAATCAGAATTGCCATATCTGTCCAGACCGGCCTTGAGCGGATCTTCGTGACCCGCAGTCTCTCCTCCCGAAAAATCTTGCCGCAGCACGTCATTTGCTCATGGACCGGAACTCAATTCCGATATAACCTGTAGGCCAATTCAAACAGGCTGGAATTCCCTGTCTCCGGCTCCCTTGATTGTAATTTGCCTGGTCGGAACCCAGGTGTTAAATAGGATCTGTAGGTTATTCGGTTGGCGTGTCCCCTCAACCCTGGACTCGCCCCAAATTGAATGTGGGGGTGAACGCGGAATGAAGGTCAACACCAAAGTTCGCTACGGGTTGCGGGCAATCCTGCAAATCGCCAGTGGTTACGGCGGCGATCCCGTGCCTATCAGCGCCATCAGCGATTCCCAGGAGATCAGCGGCAAGTATCTCGAACAGGTGGTCGGCACCCTGCGCAAGGCCGAGTTGATCACCAGCCGTAAAGGTGTTCGCGGGGGCTACAGCCTGTGCCGGGATCCCCAGGAGATAAATCTCTGGGAAATCATCACTGCCCTGGATTCCCATACCACTCTCGTGGA
>CBDUYZ010000035.1:0-14033 GCA_965371575.1 uncultured bacterium | reverse complement strand
GCCAATAGCAGGCAGGTTTTCCAGGGAGTTTATAGCCTTGACCACATTGGCGATCCGCAGGGGTTTGCTGAGGTGCACGTCCATGCCCGCGGCCAGACACTTCTCCGCGTCGCATTTCGCGGCTTCGGCCGTCAGAGCGAGGATCGGGACCCTCGCCCGGCCGTCCCCGCGGCTGCGGATGGCTTCAGTGCACTCGTAGCCGTTCATGATCGGCATGCGTATATCCATGAACACCAGATCGTAGTGGTTCCGGTCATACAGTTCCAGGGCTTCGGCGCCGTTTTCGGCGAGATCCACCGCGATGCCTATTCGTTCGAGCATGCTCTTGACGACCACCTGGTTGAATTTGTTGTCCTCGGCGACCAGTCCCCGCAAGCCGAAATTCGGCAGTTCGCCCGTTTCTGTTTCTTCCTGCTCAGCCGGGGCTTCGCACTCCTGGAGGGTCATCGTCACCGTGAAGGTCGAACCCTCACCGAGGACCGAGGTCA
This sequence comes from uncultured bacterium, assembly GCA_965371575.1. Taxonomy (GTDB): domain Bacteria; phylum Krumholzibacteriota; class Krumholzibacteriia; order LZORAL124-64-63; family LZORAL124-64-63; genus JAGLCY01. Next base: position 13,545 of record CBDUYZ010000035.1, on the reverse strand, counting down.
CCTCCACATCACCGCCCATCATGACGGCCAGGGTGCGACTGATGGCCAGGCCCAGACCTGTCCCGCCGTATTGGCGGGTGGTGGAATTGTCAGCCTGTTCGAACTGATCGAACACCGCCGCCAACCGGTTGGCCGGGATCCCTATCCCCGTATCCTCGATTTTGATCGAAATGTTTTCTTTGCCGCCGGTCTTGTTGATCCTGCAGACCAGTTTCACGCTCCCCTTCTGGGTGAACTTGATGGCGTTGCCGACCAGGTTGAAGATGATCTGCCGTACGCGCGTAGGATCCCCCACGAAGTTACGGTGGCAATCATTCGGATAATCGAAGACGAAGTCGAGTCCCTTGGTCTCGGTCGTGGATTTCATCAGCAGATGGACGTCTTCGAGCACCTGCTTGAGATCGAAGCTGGCGGACTCGAGTCTCAGGCTGTTCGAGGTGATCTTCGAATAGTCCAGGATATCGTTGATTATGTGGAGCAGGGAATCCACCGACCGTGTGATGATATGCAGATGCTGCTGCTGCTCCTCGTTGAGGTCCGTGGCCCGCAGGGTTTCCGCCATGCCCAGCACACCGTTCATCGGGGTGCGGATCTCGTGGCTCATGGTGGCCAGGAACTGGTCCTTGGCCTTGTCTGCCAGACGCGACTTGGCCAGGGCGATCTGCAGCTGGGACATCGTGCGCAGACGCCGCAAAACGCTCAGGAAGAACACCGGCAGGACCACCACGCCCAGCAACATGCCCGACCCGATCTCCAAATGGCTTTTCCAGAAATCATTGAAGACCAGCAGGGATCCGAAGCCCAGGGCTCCGGTGACGATGCCCATCTTCAGATGCTGCTCACCGAAACGTATCCCGTTGCCAATGATGACCCACAGAAAGATCGGATAGTAGGCAGCCACGTGCTTGTCGCCGAAATGCAGCCAGAAGGTCATGATGCCGAGGTCGGCGAGGATAGTCACATATCGCCGGAACGGCCACTTCCCGGGCAGCCGGTAGACCATGACATACCAGACGACCGAGAACGCCAGATACAGGAGGCAGACAACCATTCCCTGGACCAGGTGGGTGCTCTGATCCAGGCCCTTGTGGAAACCGACCACGGAAAACACCAGCAGACAGATTCCGGTGATGACGACCCTGGCCCTGCTCTGGGACAGTTCTTCGTCTATCGTGGTCATCCGAGGTTCTTGCGAATTGACCATCAGCAACCATTTCGGAAACAGTATATTTCTATGGGCTCGTCCGAGTTATCGGCCATTAATTGGGGGATTTAACGAAAAAATGTAAATGCACCTCTGAAATTGCGTCTGGGAAGGGAAAAACAGCGGCAGGGCAGGGAAATGGAAATCAATCCCAGATACCCAGTTCGGCGCGAACGTCTTCTGAGGCGTCGATGCGGGGATCCCAGGGCGGGCTCCAGACCATTTCGACCTGGCAATATTTCACGCCGGACACAGATAAAGTCTTGTCACGCACCGCGTTCATGATTTCGGGTCCCATCGGGCACATGGGGCTGGTCAAGGTCAAACCGATGGTGACATCACCGGTTTCCTCCTCGAAATCGACACTCCGGACGAGCCCCAGATCCACGATGTTCAGGTTCATTTCGGGATCTATGACCCGGCGCAGGGCTTCGGTGACTGCCATTTCCATCTGGATGCTCAATTCAAACCTCCGTGGTCGATTTACCTACTGTCCGGCCTTCCAGGCGGGCCGAGACAGCTTCCAGCATGGTGATCCAGGGCAACAGGGCGCACTTGACGCGCACCGGAAACTTCCGCACACCCGTCAGCACTTCCAAATCGCCGGGGTCCAGTTCGTCGGCCAGGTCGGCCTCTTCATCATGCATGGTCAGACGAAAGGCCTCGGCCAGCAGGCATGCCTCCCGTTGGGTGCGGCCGGTAAGCAGTTCACCGAGGATCGAACCGCTGGCCCGGGCGATGGCGCACCCTTCGGTGTGGACCGAGACGGCGCTGATCCGCTCTCCGTCGAAGGCCAGCTGCAGGACCACCTCGTCACCGCAGGAGGGATTCTTGCCCGCGGCTTCCGCATCCGGATGGGCCAAAGGTTCGCTGCAGCGCGGGCTGCGATGGTGGTCCAGGATCACTTCCCGGTAGAGATCGTCCATGCCGGCGTTCATGTGGCGAAAACACTCCTGGCGTAGGTAATTGCGTCAACCAGGGCGTCAATATCGTCATGGGAATTGTACATTGCAAAGGAGGCCCTGGTGGTGGCTGCCACACCCAAACGCTTGTGCAGGGGCTGGGCGCAATGGTGTCCCGCCCGCACCGCGATGCCCCGGGCATCCAGCAGCTGGGCCATGTCATGGGCATGGACCGCGGGGTCATGGAAACTGATCAGTCCGCCGCGCGCGGCAGGATCGGCCGGGCCGAACAGTTTCAGGCCGCCCAGATCGGACAGGCGCTCCCAGGCGTAACCGGTCAGGGAAATCTCGTGGGTCCGCAGACGCTCCAAGGTAACTTCGTCGAGCAGATCAAGGGCGTGGGTGAAAGCCGCGGCGGCGCCCACGTTGGGAGTGCCCGCTTCAAGGCGGTGCGGAATTTCGGCCCAGGTGGCGTCATCCATGGTGACCGTCTCGATCATCTCGCCCCCGGACTCCAGGGGGTCGAGGTCCTCGAGGATTTCCAGCTTGCCGGCCAAAAACCCCAGCCCCATGGGACCGTATGTCTTGTGGGCGGAGAAGGCCAGCAGGTCGGCGCCGAGGGCGTCCGGAGAGACAGGAAGATGCCCCACGGACTGGGCGGCGTCCACGACCACCAGCGCCCCGCGCCGGTGGGCCGCCGCGGCGATTTCCGCCACGGGATTGATGGTTCCCAGAACATTTGAAATGTGAGTCAGGGCCACGACCCTGGTCCGGCTGGTCAACAGTTCGCCGAGACGGTCCAGATCCAGCACCCCCCCATCCGTCACGGGCAGGTGGCGAAGGATCAGACCCTCGTTTCTGGCCACCCGGATCCAGGGCACGAGGTTGGCATGATGTTCCATCCCCGTCACCAGAATCTCGTCCCCGGGGCGCAATCTGTGGGCCAGACCGCGGGCCACCGTGTTGAGGGCGGAAGTCGTGCCCCGTGTGATCACCACCTGTTCCGCCGGGCCGATGCCAAGGAAACGGGCCACGCGCAACCGGCATCCTTCGTAGAGATCGGTGGCCTCGGAGGCCAGGGTGTGCATGCTGCGGTGGACGTTGGCATTGTTTTCGCGGTAGTACCTCGCCTCGGCCGCGATCACCGCCTCGGGTTTCTGGGCAGTCGCTCCGCTGTCCAGATAGACCAGGGGCCGGCCGCCGATTTTGCGGCGCAGGAGCGGGAACCTTTCCCGGAACAAGGGGCCGCAGTGGCTGCAATCGCCATTCTGGCCATCACAGGGCTGGATCCCGGCGGGGGCGGACAGGGATAGATTACGGGATTCCATCAGGATGCCCCCCCCAAACGGGCCAGGCGGCCCTCCACAAGCTTTTCCACACCTGGGCGCAGACTCGCCGGTATGCTCTGCAGGGTCTTTTCCAGGAAACCCCGCACCACCAGACGCAAGGCGTCGACGGGGCTCATCCCGCGGCTCTGCAGGTAGAAGAGTTGATCCTGATCGACCGGCGCGACGGTGACGCCGTGACTGCAGGCGACTTCCTCGTTGAGGATTTCCAACTCGGGTATAGCGTCGGCGTGACTCTGTTCGGACAGCAGCAGATTGCGGTTCACCTGGTAGGCTTCGCTCACGCGGGCTTCCTGTTCGATGCGGATCAGACCCGTATAGCTGCTGCGGGACCGGTCGGCTCCCACCGACTTGAAATCGATGTCGCTCCAGGTTCGTCCCGCCAGGTGGCGATGCCGTGTGTGGTGATCGAAGCGCTGGTCTTCACCGCCCAGGGCCACGCCGATCATCCGGCTGCGGGCGCCCTCACCCTGCAGATCGGTCATCATCTCCATCTTGACCCTTTCCCCGCCGAAAGTGGCGAACACCGACAGCAGGTCCGCATCGCGCCCGACTCGGGACTGAACCGTCAGGTGGCCTCGGGTGCCGGACGCCCAGGTCTGCAGCACGATGTGCCGCACGCGGGCCCCCGCACCGGCCACGATGTCGCTCCGGCCGATCACGGTGTTCCCGCGGCCGCCGTCGAGATGCTGCTCGACGAGGGTGGCCTCGGCATTGCCGCCGACCCGCAAGAGGACCCGCGGCAACAGCGCCGGTCCCCTGGAGTGAACCCGGACCACCACGGGACCGGGCAGCACCGCTCCGGAAGCGACGTCGACCTGCAGGCCGGCGTTCCAGGCCGCGGCGTTCAGATGGCGAAAGAGGGACGAAGGGGCATCCTGCTCATCCAGGGTTCCGGCAACCATGGCGCCGTCCAGGGACCCCGCCGTCAGCACACCCTCGGCCAGCCCGTCGCCGAACTGGACCACCGGCAAATGACCGGGCCACAGATCCACCGTGACCGCGGCCTCGTCCACCGGAGGTATGTCCGCCGGCGCCACGACGGCGCTGTTCAACGCGGCCGCGGAAAGATCGTGCGGAAAAAGCCGCTCCGGATTGGTGAAACGCCACAGGTGCTGGACCCGGTCCGGCAGACCGGCTTCTTCATACCCGGCCAGGGCGGCCAACCGGGCTTGGCGGGCGGTTTCCCCTTGTTCCAACTGAGCGCACAGCGCCTTCAAATCGGCTTCGAACAGGGCCGGCCGCGGATCGGCCAGAATTGATTCACGCATCGTATCAGCCAATAGACCCCTCCATTTCCAGTTCGATCAGGCGATTGAGTTCGACCGCGTATTCCATGGGCAATTCCTTGACGAAGGGTTCGATGAACCCGTTGACGATCATCATGCGGGCCTTGTCCGGATCCAGGCCGCGGCTCTGCAGGTAAAAAAGCTGTTCTTCGCCAACCTTGGAGACCCGCGCCTCGTGTTCGACCCTTACGTCATCTTCGGACACATCCATGGTGGGATAGGTGTCACTGCGGGCCTTGCGGCCGATGAGCAGGGCGTCGCACTCCACGTTGGTTCTGCAGTCGTGGGCGCCGCGAGCAATCTTGACCAGCCCCCGGTAGCTCGTGCGTCCATCGTCCTTGCTGATGGATTTCGAGACGATGCGACTGGTGGTGTTGGGCGCGACGTGGATCATCTTGGCTCCGGCGTCCTGGTGCTGGCCGTGGCCGGCGAAGGCGATCGACAAGACCTCGCCGTGGGCTCGTTCCCCCTTCAGAACGATGGAGGGGTACTTCATGGTGAGCTTGGATCCGATGTTGCCGTCCACCCACTCGACCACGGCGTCCTCATATGCGTGGGCCCGTTTGGTCACGAGGTTGTAGACGTTGGTCGACCAGTTCTGGATGGTGGTGTAACGGATGTGGGCACCCTTCATCGCCACCAGTTCCACGACCGCCGAGTGAAGCGAGTCGGATGAGTAGGTCGGCGCGGTGCAGCCTTCGATGTAATGTAGGCTGCTGCCCTCGTCGGCGATGATCAAGGTCCGCTCGAACTGCCCCATGTTCTCGGCGTTGATCCGAAAATATGCCTGCAGGGGCATATCCACCTTCACGCCCTTGGGCACGTAGATGAATGAACCACCGGACCAGGCCGCGGTGTTCAGGGCGGAGAACTTGTTGTCCCGCGCAGGGATGATCTTGCCGAAGAACTTCCTGACAATGTCGGGGTGCTCCCGCAGACCCGAGTCCATGTCCATGAAGAGCACTCCCATCTTCTCCAGATCCCTGCTGATGGAGTGATAGACCACCTCGGATTCGTACTGGGCCGTCACCCCGGCCAGGAATTTCCGCTCCGCCTCGGGCACGCCCAGGCGGTCAAAGGTTTTCTTGATGTTATCGGGCACATCGTCCCAGCTCCCGGCCTGTTCACCTTTGGGTTTGATGTAGTAGTGGATGTTCTCAAAATCGAGTTCCGCGAGCAGTTCCAAATTGCCCCAGGTGGGCATGGGTTTTTCGAAGAAGATGTCCAGGGCCTGGTGGCGGATCTTCCGCATCCACTCGGGTTCCTTCTTCTTGCGGGATATCATTTCCACCACTTCGTGGTCGAGTCCCTTGGGGGCCTTCAGGAAGTAGTCCTCGGGATCGTGAAAACCGTATTTCTCCGTGTAGTCCTGGTTGATGCCGGCGACATTCTGCTTGACGCTCATGACACTCCTCCTGATCCGGCGGCGCTGGACTCCAGCAGCCAGTCGTAACCCTTGGTCTCCAGTTCGTGCGGCAGTTCAGGCCCGCCCGTGCGAACGATCCGGCCCTCCATGAAGACATGTACGACGTCGGGCTGCACGTAGTCGAGGATGCGCTGGTAGTGGGTCACCATCAGCATACCGTTGTCCGGACCGGTGGCCTGGTTGATGCCCGCCGCAACCACCTTGAGGGCGTCGATATCCAGACCGCTGTCCGTTTCGTCCAGCAGGGAGAACACGGGTTTGAGCATGAGCATTTGCAGGATCTCCAGACGCTTCTTCTCGCCCCCGGAAAATCCGTCGTTCAGGTAGCGGGAGATGAAGCTGCGGTCTATGCCGAGTTCAGCGAAGGCGGCGTCAATTTCCCGGCGGAATTCCCGCACCGGGATCTCCTGACCGCGCCTGGCCGCCAGAGCCGCACGCAGGAAGTTGGCCACCGAGACGCCGGGCACGGCCACGGGATACTGGAAACTCATGAACAACCCCTTGCGCGCCCGCTCGTGGGGTTCAAGTTGATCGATGCGTTCGCCCGCGAGCCAGATCTCGCCGGAAACCTCGTAGCCCGGGTGGCCCATCAGGGCGACGGCCAGAGTCGATTTCCCCGAGCCGTTCGGGCCCATCAGCGCATGTTTTTCGCCCTTGCGGACGATCAGGTCGACACCCTTGACCAGTTCCTTCGTTTCGTCCTTGTCCTGCACCGACACACGCAGGTCGCGGCAGGCGAATACGATATCGCGGTCATCCAAAGTGGAGTTGTTCAATTCCCTACCCCTTGCCACGACCGCCGGAGCAGCCGGTATGTGTCCATTTCCCTTGCTTTACAGATTGTTTCACTAATTAGAATATAAATACAATACTTATGTTGTCAAGTTTTACTGTCGCGTGCGAACACCCCACCCGTTCCGGGTGTTTTGGCCGTCGGCCGGACCGACCGCTTGGAGTATCTTTCGGGTGACGATGAATTGCCGCCGACCCATGGCCAGACGGACGCCCATTCCCAACCGGCCAATACGATTTCTATCCATATTATTTCCCGGCGGGGGTACGATTCTGATATAATTAGCGGTCGCGAAATTGATTGAACCAAACGGATTCGGCGGACCGGATATCTGAACAGGTCATTCATTCGACTCCCCAGGGAAAGGTTTTGCACCAGTGCGTTTATCGAACACCTGTGCCGTCTCATTGTTGTTCCTGCTCCTGATTCCGGTGGCATTCTCCTCGCAGGCTCACGCCATAGCCTGGACCCATTTATCCACCGCTAACGGGGACCTGCCCATGCCCGGCCTGGGCGATCAGCAGACGGGATGCCATGTCCTGGATATCGACGGGGACGGGCTGAACGATTTCGTCATCGCCGAAAGAACCCTGTCCCCCTCGCTCGTCTGGTACCGCCGCACCGCCACGGGTTGGGATCTCTACCTCATCGAAGACCTGGTCATGCCCATAGAAGCAGGGGGGCATTTCACCGACATAGACGGCGACGGGGATCTGGACCTTTCGTTCGGCGGGGGTTACCACAGCAACGAGATCTGGTGGTGGGCCAATCCGTCACCGGACTTCGACCCCGACTCGACCTGGGTCCGCCGCCTCATCAAGGACTCCGGCTCCAACAAGCACCACGACCAGTTGTTCGGCGACTTCGACAGGGACGGCCGGGACGAACTTGTGTTCTGGAACCAGTTGGCCGGGGGCAAGCTCATGCTGGCGGAAATCCCTGCGGATCCGCTCCAGTCGGGACCCTGGCCCTTCGCCCCCATTTTCGACGGCGCCGACGATTCGGAAGGTCTCGCGGGAGCCGACATCGACCTGGACGGCCGTCTCGATATCGTCGGGGCCGGATATTGGTTCGAGTTCGACGGCGCCGGTGGATTCATCCCCCATCCCATCGCTCCGGGCATGACCTTTTCCCGAACCGCCGTTGGACAGCTGATTCCCGGCGGCCGGCCCGAGGTGGTTTTCTGCCCCGGCGACAGCGATGGGCCCCTGTTCTGGTACGAGTGGAAAGATGGAGTCTGGGTCGAAACGATGGGCCTCGACCTGGTCATCCACGGTCATTCCCTTCAGATCGCGGATCTCGACGCCGACGGTTACCAGGATATTTTCGTCGGCGAAATGCACACCCCCGGCGCCGGCAGCGAGGCCCGGGTCCGCATCCTGTTCGGCGACGGTACTGGAAACTTCCTCTCCGAGACCGTGGCCACGGGGTACGGGACCCATGAGAGCCGCGTCGCGGACCTTGACGGCGACGGGGACCTGGACATCCTCGGCAAGCCATTTTCCGCCGGGGCGCCGGGTCTCAACATCTGGTTGCAGGACGGCATTCCCGCTGCCCAGTGGTTTTTCCGCGGAATGGTTCTGGATCCCTCTCCCCACCCGGTTCCCACCGGGGAAATCCTGGACCTGCAGGTGGCCGACATCGATGGGGACTCCTGGCCCGATCTCTGGCTGCCGGGCAGCGCGGGTCTGGACAACCTCTACCAGATGCACTGGTACAAGGGACCCCACTGGGATCGTTTCGCCCTGAACCCGGGGAACTTCGGCCCGGGGGCCTGGAGCGATCTGGACGGGGACGGCGATCTGGATCTCGCGGTCGGCCTCGCCTCGGGCGCTCCCACGGTGGTGTGGTTGGAAAACACGGGCGTGCCCACCCAACCCGACTGGCCAGAGCATGTCATTCATGGCGGCCTGCCGGGCGAGCCCGGAGAAATTCTTCCGGCTGACCTGAACGGGGACGGCCGGGTGGATCTTTTCGTGCTCTGCGCCGACCTGGAAGCATGTTCACTACTCGCTCCGACCGACCCTCGCGATCCGTGGACCTTGGCGATCCTCGGGCAGGCCACCGCCGCCCGCTCGGGCTGCGACCTGGCTGACATCGACCGGGACGGCGATCCGGACCTCCTGTGGGGCAACGGCTGGCTGGAAAACCCGGGAGATCCACTGCTCACCCCCTGGCCCGATCACGCCGTGGATTCGAACTGGCCCGCGGAAAACCGTGTTCTGCTGGCGGACCTCAATCACGACGGCCGTCTCGACGCCGTCCTGGCCTCGTCCGCCGGCGCCGAAGGTGTGACCTGGTTCGCCGCCCCACCCGACCCCAAAACGGGTGTCTGGAACCCGACTCTCGTGGGCGACCGGGATTTTTCCGGCATCGCCAGTCTGCAGATCGGTGATTTCGACGCCGACGGGGATCTGGATATCTTCGCCGCCGAGGACCGCACCGGAGATGACCCCGACAAGCTCGTCATCTTCGAAAACAGCGGAGGAACGGCCTCCGTCTGGCTGGAAATCCCGGGCCCCGCGACCGGCTCGCACCGGGCCAAGGTCGCCGACCTGGACCGCGACGGTGATCTGGACATCGCCGGCAAGAACCGGGACTCGGCCGGCGGCGTATTGGAGCTGGAACTGTGGGAAAATATCCTCGATACGAAATTGGAACTGGACAAATGGCAGCGCCACGTCATCGACCCGGACCGGCCCTGGCGGGCCATCTTCATCACGACGGGTGATATCGACCGGGACGGGCTGGAAGACGTGGTCAACGGCGCCTGGTGGTACCGCAACCCCGGTGAAGCCACCGGAAGCTGGGCACGTTTCGATCTCGGCCTGCCCCTGAGGAACATGGCGGCCGTTTATGATTTCGACCGGGACGGCGACCTCGACGTGCTGGGCACCCAGGGTATTCCCTGGGATCCCGATTCCCGGTTTGTCTGGACACGCAACGACGGCAGCGGAAATTTCACCGTCATTGAAAACATACCCGACGGCAGCGGTTCCTTCCTGCAGGGAACCACTACCGCGGTCTTCAACGTCGACCGGAATCTGAACTTCAACCCCGGCGAGGTTGCCCTGTCCTGGGAAAACGGGGGCGGCGGCATCCAGATGCTGACCATCCCGGAGGATCCAACCGGTGAAGCCTGGGACTGGCGGATCATCTCCCCCACGACGCAGTTCGAGGGCATCCATTCCGGTGACATCGATAAGGACGGCGACCTGGATCTGCTCCTGGGCAACATCTGGCTGCGGAACGACAGTCCGGACTGGACGACTTTCGTCATCGAAAACACCACCGAGGAACCGGACAGGGTCCTTCTGGTCGATCTCAACCAGGACGGTCGGCTGGACGCTCTGGTCGGCTTCGAGGAATGGCCCGACGAACTGGTGTGGTACGAACATCCCCTCGACCCCACCGGACCATGGCCGCGTCATGACATCGCCACACTCTACGGGCCCATGAGCCTGGATGTGGCCGACATGGACAAGGACGGCGATCTGGACATCGTCGTCGGGGAACACAACCTGCTGGACCCGACCGCCAGCGCGGCCTACGTCTACGAGAACATCGCCGATGCATTGATCTGGCAACCGCACTTGATCCACGTCGGGGATGAGCACCACATGGGCACCCAGTTGCTGGATACAGACAATGACGGCGATCTCGACATCGTTTCGTTCGGATGGAACCACAGCGAGGTCGTCCTCTACGAAAACCTGGCCACGCCAGGCGGGCCTGGTTTGCCCCTGTCACCGGCCGTGACCATGACCCCCCCCGGCGGAGAATTTCCCTGCCCCGTGGAGGTCACACTGGCCACCGGAGGCACTGGGGCCAGCATTCGTTTCACTTTGGACGGAACCACGCCGACGGAATCATCCTCCCTCTATGCAGCCCCCGTGACGGTGGCCACGGACCTCATCCTGCGGGCCCGCGCCTATTCCCTCGGTTTTCAACCCGGGCCCGTCGCCGAAGGCAAATTCGCGTTCTATCTCGACCAAGTCCCACCCCGCCTCGACCGGGTCGAATCGGCCGGGGTGCCTGACCACGTCATCGCCTACTTCACCGAACCGGTGGACTCGGTCACGGCCTCCGTTGCGGCCAACTACCTCATCACACCCGGGGTGACCATCCTGGAAGCCGGGCTGCGCCCGGATCTGGACAGCGTGGAGCTGGTCACCTCTGGTCTGGTCGACGGTGAAAATTACAGCCTGACCGTCACCGGACTGTTCGACCTAGCCTGCCCGCCCAACCCGCTGGCCCCCGACCAGGAGGAATCATTCGTCTATATCCCCTGGTCACGCATCAACGAGGGCCTGGTCGTTCTCTACGACTTCGATGAGGGAGAGGGAATTATCGTTCACGACCGGTCAATGGTCGACCCGCCCTTGGACTTGATCATCGCCGACCCTGCTGCCGTTTCCTGGTCGTCCGGCCGGCTTGATGTCGTCACCGAGACCATCATCGAATCCCCCGGGGCGGCCGGAAAGATCAACGCGGCCTGCCGGGCAGCCGGAGAAATCACCATCGAGGCCTGGATCACCCCGGCGGATCTGTCTCTCAACGGCCCCGCCCGCATCGTCACGGTTTCGGGCGACCAGTTCGGCCGCAACTTCACCCTGGGACAGGGCGTCTACGACCTGGCCGGCGACCAGATCGACGCACGTCTGACACTCTCCAGTACCACCACCAACGGTCAGCCTTCACTCGCCAGCGGTTCAGGCACTCTGCCGGGGGCCCTGGCTCACGTGGTCTACACCAGGGACGTCTCGGGCTTGGCGCGCCTGTACATCGACGGCCAGCTCATCGTGGAAGATATACGGGATGGCATAATGTCCAATTGGGTCACCACCTATCCCCTGGCCCTGGCCAACGAAATCGGCCTGCCCGGCGACCGCTTCTGGCTGGGCGGGTATCACATGGTGGCCGTATTCGACAGGGCCCTGTCCGGTGAGGTCGTGTTCCGGAATTTCTCCGCCGGTGTTCCGGCGTCTGACGTATCCTCGGTAGAGCCACCAGCGGCCAGACGGTTCCAGCTGCATGACAACGTCCCCAATCCCTTCAATCCCGTCACCCGGATCACTTTCGATCTCTCCGCCGCCCGGAAGGTGGATCTGGCTGTCTTCGATGTGGCGGGCCGCCTCGTCCGGCAGTTGCTCACCGGCACTCCTCACCCAGCAGGACGGCACTCCTTATTCTGGGACGGACGGGACAACCAGGGCCGCACGGTCGGCGCCGGCGTCTATTTCTACAGGATCGTGGCCGGTCCCCACCTGGAAACCAAAAAGATGCTTCTATTGAAATAGGAGTCCTCCTGCGGTAAATCGATGTGCTATTATCAGGACTGGATCCTGAATGGCCTGATGATTCGGGCCGACAACATTCGAGGAGGAACCCTGATGATCCGTCGATCCCGAGTTTCGCTTCTGGCCTGCCTGCTGGTCTTCGGACTTTCCACCTGTGCGGCCCTCGCCCAGGAACCGGAGCCCGGCCCCTCGGCCCCGGCCGACCCTCCTCCCATGTTCGGGGCCGCTTTTTCGTTGAATTATCCCTACGAAAACTTCGGGGAGGAGCACGAAACCGGTTACGGCATCCATGCGATCATGATCTATCCGTTCATTCCCCTCCTGGATTTCACCGCCGACATCGGTTGGAACCGGTTTCCCCAGGCCGACGACGGGGAAGCGATCGACGTCTGGGAATTCGCCGGCGGCATGAGATTCGTGATGGGTGTATTCTTCATGAGTGGCGAAGTCGGCTATTATACAGAAGTTGAAGACACCAGTTTCGTGCCGGGCCTGGGTCTTCGCTTCGATCGACTGGAGATAAGCCTGCGGGTCAAGGCCGTCACCGGCGGGAGCTGGACCGGCCTCAGGGTCGGTTATTATTTCTAGCAGACTGTTGAAAACCGGATCTGCCCGCCGCGCTTCCAGCGCTGATACAATGACATCAAGGGCCGCTGCAAGGAGCCAAGCATCATGACGGGACCGCAGACCGGTACGGAAGGTCGCTTACCTGAACTCGTTCTGACAGCAATCGTTTCCGGACGCGAAATTTCCCTGAGGAACATCGGCGCGCCCCTGGTCTTGATTTTTCACGCCCAGGACACCGCCCGGACCGCACTCGAAGTGAACCGTACCGTCCGCGGCGCATATCCCGATGCGCGCGAGGTGGTGATCGCCTCGGTGATCGACCTGCGGTCGTTTCCAGTCATGTTCAAGGGCATGGTGGAAGACGAACTTGAAAAAGCCTACCACAATTCGGTAAGTCGGCTGCCGGCCGGCGCCGACCCGGCCGACCACGTGATTCTGCTGCCTGACTGGAAAGGCGCGGTTCATACCGCCTTGGACGTGAAGAATTCGAATGCTCAGGCAGCTGTCGTAGTGGCCGACCGTGCAGGACAGATCCTCTGTCGGATTCAAGAGGGCGACCTTGGCCCACTGGCCCTGGCGGCGTTGCAGGACGACTGATCAGGCAGGCTGCCACCTAGCAGGCTGTTGAAAAACTGGATCTGGTCGCGTTCGGAGCGCTGATCGGCTGGATTTGCGGCACGACGACGACGCGATGCCGGTGCGCATCGTGGAGGAGGAG
>CBDUYZ010000034.1:0-14120 GCA_965371575.1 uncultured bacterium | reverse complement strand
CATGGATGCAGCGCCCTCGTCCCCTTTGACTACAGGTGTTTCGTTTCCGCTCCGGCTAGACCTCCTGAAAGAAATAGGGCCCCAGGCACTGGACGATCTTGTCGTACGTCTCCGGATAGAGTCCCCAGGCCGTGGCGGCTACCGAGCTGAGCAGGCTGTTGCCGTCCTGGGGCGTGAAACAGTAGCCGCTGATGCATTTCCCGTCCTCGGAAACATGGATCGCATTGATGGGAATGACCGACTGATTCAGGATGCGCCCGCAGAAACCGTGATCCCGGCCGAAGGAGAACACGCTGTTGGCGGTGGTCTTGTAGGTGATGGCCACCCGGTCGTCATCGACGATCCGCTGGATGATTTCATCCTTGGTCACGGGCTTTTCCACCTTCATCGTGAACTGGATGATGTGCATCAGCTGACTGTTCATCTTCATGGCGCTGCTGAACAGGTTCAAGTCGTACTGCGAACCCTTGGTCTGGTAAAGATGCCAGGCGTCGCGCGCGTGATGCGTGCCGAACCGGGGGTCCTTGTGGGCGCCCACCTGGGGACTGGGAACGAACTTGTCGTCCTGGCTGATGTCGTTGGCCCGCCTTATGCAAATGAAGCGGCCTTCCACCAGGTTCTCCGGACCCTGATCGGCGATCCCGAGCATCTTGATCAGCACCGAGAGATTGTGGGTGTTGCAACTTACAATCTGCAGATACTTGTCCTTGCCGACTTCCAACACCTCGTCGTTGATGCCGCGGGCGTACTGCTTGCCGAAACCGAACTCACTGCCCTGGGCAATGAACAGATCCGTGTTCTTCTCGTATTTATTGTACAGGTTCTCTTTCATCTCGTTACCGCTGGGCGTGCAGTCGACCACGACCCGGGCCTCCTCCATGGCTTCCTCGGTTGTGAGTTCGGCCTTCAGACCGAGCTTTTCGAATCCCTCCACTCGGTCCTTGTCCGTGACCAGTCGCGCCCCCCGGCGCAGAAGACTCTGGACCTTGCTGCGATCGGTCAGCAGCGGGGTCCGTTTGTGGAACAGGACCTCGTCGATGCCCAACTGGTCCTTGAATGCACAGAACAGCCCGATCAGCGGTTCACCGATTGTGCCCGTTCCCACGACAAGAACGGATTTGGACTCCTGCATTGGCTTCTCCTTTTCCCTTTGAAACCGCGGCTGGCTCCGTGAACCGAGGCCGCGATCAGGTTTCGGGCAGCGCCCATCTTTCATGGGGCAGCACTTCGACAGGCCGGGCGAAGAATTTATCCGCCGGATAATTGAGAAAGTTACTCACTCTGCTGGTATAGACACAAGCAAATTCCATGATCTGTTTGCCGAGCCGGCTGGCCGCCCTTCCCTCGCGGAAAAGGGACTCCCAGTGTGTATTGAAGGCCGACCGCAGATTTCGCTGCAAACGCGCCCTCTGTCCCAGGGAGCTGCTGATCAGCATATCCAGTTCGTCGATGCGTGCCGGGGATCCTGCCATGATCACCCGCAGGTGGTCGCGCTCCATGATCAGGTCTTCCAGCCTGTCCTCCACGACGGCCAAGGCCTGCCAATCATCCCGCAGGGGACGCATGGCGGCCACTTCCTGCTCAACTTCGGGAACGATCATGGCCGTGCGCCAGCCGACGCTTTTCTTGCTGCGCAGGATGTCTCCGTAGGTATGGTCCCCGAAATAGAGAATCTCGTCGCCGCTGGACCCGATCATCCTTTCCAGGAAGAACGAATCTCCGCCCACATAGCAATGGCCCTGGCGGTTAGGCATCCGGGGACAGGAGTCCCGGGCCACGGGATCACCGTCGCCTCGCGGAAGGAAAAACCCGGGCTTGCGGGAAAAGCAGACCACCAGATCGAAGAGGTCTTCCCAGGAGCCGGTGGGACCTCCGACCAGATGATCCATGATGGCCGCCGTATAGGTCACTTCCGAATTCGTGAGCAGGAAGAGTTTCTTGCCGGCCCGCCGGTACTTGTCCAGCGTGGGCACAAGGCCGTCGTCTTTCAGGAAGTAGGTCCCCAGATCCGCGACGATCCGGGTCTTCAGCGATCCGTCGGCGTGGAGCGTGTCCACTGCCTCCCGGACATCGTCATACAGGGTGTGGAAGTCCATGGTCAAGACGTCGGACGAAGTTTCCTTCAGGTCCACCAGACCGGCATAAAGGCTGCCTTCCGGCAGATCGAACAGGGTGTCGAAGACTCGATAGCGGGTGGTCCCGAGGCGGATGCCGCCGCGGGGATACCGCCGACGCCGTTCCTCCCTGTCGAGAAACTTCCGGCCATGGCGCGCCCTGGTGACGTGATTGTAGGCATCGATCTTCACCAGGTTGCCCAGCGTCTTGTCCACCACCAGGCCACGTATGGCCGCCTCGGGTTCCCAGACAATGGATCGGATGTCCTCGGGGTAACTCTTGTCCCTGATCAGGGCCTCGATGGCCATCTCGAAGCTCAGGTGGTTGAAATTGTCGGTATTGTAGACTGCCAGGGTGTGGTCCATGTCGAAGCCGACGGCATCGATGGAGCCCATGCGCAGATTGCGGTTGGTGAATACCCGGCGGCGGGGTGGCGGATCCATCCTCCCCGGTTCCGAACCGGGGTCATGACACCTGGCCTTGCCGATCATGATTGTCTCCCACCCGGGTCACCGGGTCAGGGTCGCGGGAAAGATCAACGCGTCACCGGGACGACGGAGGAAGGAGCCGGAATACCGCCGCAGCAGTCTTCCCCGCCAGCGGCCACCACCGCCGGATGCTCGGGGAATTTTTCCACGACCTTCCGCCACCAGCTGGCGGCGTTGTCCTGGAAATTCATCTGTACCATCAGGTCACATCCGCGCAGCCAGGCCCGATGGTTACCTTCGTTTTCCGTCACGGTCCGCAGGTAGAGCTTGAGCGCCCGTTTGCTGTCCCCGGCGAACCGGGAACATTCGGCCAGGCCCAGCCAGCCGCAGGAATAGGTAGGGTCCAGGCTCAGAGCCTGTTCGAAGAAGCCCACGGCCTCGGTCACCTTACCTTCCAGCAGGGCGAGCTCGCCCAGGTACCGCAAAGGATACAACTCCCGCACCCTGTTGTCCACGGGCGCTCCGGCGACCGTGTCCTTGTCCCGCAGGATGCGCTTCAGGTCATCGCGTGCCTGGGCAATGATCTTGTCCTGGGACGTCTTCCCGTCCGGGCCGCCGGGCCTCTGGAGACGGCTGCAGACCACCGCCACTGCTTGCTGCCGGATCACCGGATGGTCGGGGAAGAGGTCGAGGATCTCCGCGCTCACCGTCTCGGCCTCCTCGACCGCGCCGATAGCCAGCAGGCTGGACGTGATCCGGGCTCCGAAGTCGGGCAACCAGGTCAAGGTGGCCAGAAGGACGGGGTGCAGTGACTGGACCTTGGTCCAGGCAGTGCGCAGGTGGGCCAGGGCCGCACCCAGACCCGCCACGGGCAGGACCTCGCCGTCCAGCAGTGACTGACCCTCGCAGGCCAGCCGATAGGAAAAATACGGTTCGTCGGGATAGTCCTCCAGAGCCTTGCGTAGGATCCGCTGGTTACGCTCCCGCCGGTGGGCCCGGCGGTCCGAATCATCCCGCTCGTGAATCACCGCCAGATCCGAATCGAGGATCAGCAGGTCATTCAGGTTCGCCCATTCGCCCAGGGACGGCGCCAGACGTTCGTGGATGGGGTACCGGTACCGGACTTCACTCACGTTGCGAAACAGGCGGACCCGGCTGGTCATCGCCCCGTCGTCGACGGCGCCGCGGCCAATCATGCGGAGGCGATAACCCGCCGCCGCGGGGTCGTGCAACATCCGCTGGAATTCGACTGGCCGGACCGGCTCCAGGAACTCGTCGGCATCCAGGATCAGGACCCAGTCGCACGAGGCCTGATCCAGGGCGGCGTTGCGCGCGGCGGAAAAATCATCCGCCCAGGGCACGTCAAAGACCTTGGCGCCGTATCCCTCGGCTATGATACGGGTGTTGTCCCGGGATCCGGTGTCCACCACGATCACCTCGTCGACCAGGGCCAAAACGGACTTGATGGCCATTCCGATGGTGGCTTCCTCGTCCCTGGCGATCAGGCACAGACTGACGGAATTGCGTTTCATGCCGCGGGGTTCAATCCTTTAAAACAGTAGTAAACAACACCTCCCCACCATTATCGTCCGGGCGGACTCCGGGTTTACCACTGTGATTGGGGAATTTTCCCGCTGGCGGGTTGCTAAACGCATTGTCCTGCGCCAATATATCAAAATGATGACTGCCTCAGGACAAAGGATGCCGGTTTACGCCCTTCTGGACAATGTCCGCAGTGTCTGGAACGTGGGCTCCATGTTTCGCACCGCCGATTCCGTGTCCCTCGGAGGACTGTATCTCTGCGGCATGACCGCCACACCACCCCGGCCGGATATCGAAAAAACCGCCCTGGGCGCCACCAAAAGCGTCCCCTGGGATTACTGGAACGATTCGGTGGCCGCCGCCCGGCACCTGCGGGACCAGGGTATCCCCCTGGTCGCCCTGGAACAGACCGACCGGTCACTCAGCTGGGACACCTTCAACTTCCCTTTTCCCCACTGCTTCATCGTCGGCCATGAGGTGCGGGGGGTACGCGAGGAATTACTGGACCTGGCGGACCATGTGGTGGAAATTCCCATGGCGGGCATCAAGAATTCGCTGAACGTGGCGGTCAGCTTCGGAGTGCTGGCCTTCGAGATCCGCCGGCGGTACCTGCCATCAAACCCGGTCGATGGGCCGTGATGAACCTGCACCGACTGGACACTGGGATCACCGAGAACACCTTGACCCGGCACGACCTGCGGGTTTGGCTGGACCGCGTGTCACGAACCTTCTCGCTGACCATCGGGATGCTGCAGGAGCCCTTCCGCACCTATGCCTCGGCCGCCTATCTCTTGTGTCGCATCATTGATACCGTCGAGGACTGCGAATCCACAACCACGGACTCGAAGTGCCGGTATCTGCAGGAATTCCGCGGCAGGCTCTACGGAACCCGGAGCTTTCACCCTGGTCCGGCCGAGGAGCTTTTTCCCGATCCGGCCACCTGGGAAGAACGCCTGACCCGGCACGAGCCGGCGATCCTGGTCATGATCCGGTCCTTCCCCGCACCCATCCAGGACATCATTTTCCGGTACGTCGGGGAGATGTCCGAGGGCATGATCATGTTTCTGGAACAACAGGACGAACGCGGAATACTTCATCTCGAATCCGATGAGCAGCTGGATCAATACTGCTATTACGTGGCGGGCACGGTGGGCCTGATGATGAACGAGATATACGCAGCCATCAGCGGAATCGACAAATCAGGAGCGAAGGAAGCGGCCGTCGAACTCGGGATCGGCCTGCAATTGACCAACATCGTCAAGGACATCCAGAAGGACCGGTTCAGGAATATCCACTATTGCCCCGCCGGGGAGAATCCCCACTGGCCCTGTCAGGCGTCAGCCCGGCCCGCGGACGACCCCAGTCGGGAAATCCTCACCCTGGCCAGCGCCACCATTTCCCACCTGACCGGTGGCAAGGAATACATCCTGAATCTCGAATCGAATCTCAAGCAGTACAAATTGTTCTGCGTCACCAACTATCTGATGGCCTGGAAAACCCTGGAAACCTGCATCAGGGACCCCCTGCTGACGGCCAGTGCCGGCGGAGCGAAGATCTCCCGGTTCTGCGTCTACTACACCCTGCTGGAAAGCCGCGGGTGCGTCGCCTCCAACCAGTTCCTGAACTGGCGCGCCGACCGCCTGCGCAATAGCTGCACCTCGTTGATCCTGGCCTCGGATCAGGGTTAACCCGGCCGGCCAGTGCGGCCGAGCCCAGTGCTAGAGCTGGATTCTGCGGCGACGGGAAATCTCACCGGAAAACGACGCGCCCAGGGAAGCGAATTCCGCCAACGCCTGGTCGACGAGTTGGGTCTTTTCCTTGAGGGGCAGAAAAGCGGACTTGAAGCCGTTCATCACCAGTCCCAGTACCTCGTCCTCGCTCAACCCGTAGTTCTCCACCGCCAGCCGGTATTCGTTGGTCACCGTGGTGCCGGAGACCAGGCGGTTGTCGGTGTTGAGAGTGACCCGCAGCCCATCCTCCATGAAACGACGGATCGGATGGCTATGAAAATCAGGGATGGCCTTGGTCTGCAGGTTGCTGGCCAGACAGATCTCCACGGGGATCCGGTGGTCGTTGACCCAGTTCATCAGGTCGGGATCCTCGATCAGATGTGTACCGTGTCCGATGCGACGGGCACGGCAATAGTGCAGGGCCTGATGGATGGAAGGCGCCCCGAACGCCTCGCCGGCGTGGATAGTGATGTTGATGTTGTTGTTCAGGACCTTCTGGAAGGCGGCGATATGGTCCTTGGCGGGATAGTCCTTTTCGGCCCCGGCCAGGTCGAACCCCACCACGCCGCGGCCCTTCCAGCGAACCGCCATGTCGGCCAGTTCCAGGGAGGATTCCGCTGATATGTGACGGATACCGCAGATAATCTGACCGCAGGCGATCCCGAACTGGCGGCGGGCGAGGTCGAGACCTTCTTGAACAGCGGCGACGATACTGTCGTAATCCAGACCCTGCTTGGTGTGCAGCAGCGGCGAGTAGCGCACCTCCATGTAGCGCACGTTTTCCCGGTGGGCGTCTTCGGCCAGCTCGTAGGCGATCCGGGTCAGCTCCTCGGCAGACTGCATCATTTTCAGGGTGATGTCGAAGACCCGCAGATAATCCACCAGGCTTTCACAATCGTCGGACACCTGGCAGACCGCCCGCACATCCTCGTCGGTCCGAAAATCGAAACCCAGGCCGTGATCGGCGGAAAGCTCCCGGACCGTGGACAGGCGCAGGGACCCGTCGAGATGCACGTGCAGATCGGTCTTGGGCAGGGCATGCAGGAAATCCAGGCTGGGCGTGGTATCGGCGGTACTCATTTCAATCCCCGGTCCTCGCAAAAATCACCAACAACGAAGTCGCCAGGAATGATATCCAAAAAAAAACAGAAAACCGAATAAATACGGACATATGAAGTGATGTGTAAAAATTATCGATGCGGGCGAAGTGTGAATCTCCAGCGTTCAGAGGGCGACTCATTCCCCTGAGGCATTCAACTCAACTTCGAATTCTCCGTGGAAATCCAGCCAAGACCACCCCGGAAACCCGCATCGAAAATGGTTGGCAGCAGCGGCTGATCGACCGCTGACCACCTGACTGTTTAGTATACCTAAATATGGGGCCTGATTGCAAGTAGGTTCTTTATTTTTTCCTGTTGCACCCGAACAACCTGCAGCAATGGAGATTGGACAAGCCCGACCCCAAACTGTATATTTTCCAAGCTACCCCAGACTGCTGTATGGAGTCATTCATGAGGAGAATGCCAATGTCGCAGGGAATCAATCCCAGGGTTTGGTCTGCTTGCATCATGCTGGGTCTGCTGGCGGCCCTGATCGTCTCCATTCCGGCCCAGGCGGGCACAAACCCGGCCGGTGAATGGACGGGGACCATGAAGACCCCGGACGGCCAGGAGGTGGAAATCCTCATCAAGCTCGATCAACAGGGCTCCACCTGGCTGGGGACCCTCGACAGCGACGCCATCGGGGAAACCACCGTCACGGGCCTGAAGGTGACCGACACCAGGATCAGCTTCACCTTCAAGCCCGAAGGCGCCCCCTTCCCCGCCCATTTCAGCGGCTTCTACATCGCCGGCGACGACAAGGTCACCGGCACTTTTTCCCTGCGCGGCAACAGCCGGTTCGTCAAGTTCAAGCGGGTGCCCGGCTCCGAGGCAGTGGTCCTGGCGCCCGGCATGGAGCCCGTCGCGCCCGCCCGGATCCGCCACGACTACCATTTCGCCCTTACCGCCCGGGCCAGCTATTGGGCCGCCCTGCACGTGGTCAAGGACGAGAACTACAACCTGAACAATCTGACCGTCGGTGATTGGAGCTTCGACGGAACCCTGCGTTATTTCGTCATGGACGGCTTCAATATCTTCGTGCGGGGTTACCGGGGGTCCCAGAAGACCACCAGCGACCAGTCGAAGCTCGACCGTTACAACGACATCGGACTGGTCAGCCAGTCGACCTGGAAACTGGACGGCGTCGAATTCGGGCTCATGGGCTATCTGGGCAACAGCATGATGCGGAATTCCAAATTCAACCCCTACCTGACCGCCGCTGCCGGCATTGTCCAGTGGGAACTGACCGAAGGCGCGCGCGGCACCGAGGTCATCTCCATCTCACATCAACCATTGATGGGAGAGGATCCCGCGGTCGCGTTCGGCCTGGGCACGGAATACGAGATCAGTAAAAGCATCGCCCTGGAGTTCGAGTGGCTCTGGCGCTACTTCATGACCGGGGACAAAACCAAATGGCCCGACCCCGACAACACCTTCAGCAATACCCACGCCTGGTCACTGTCTTTCGGTTTGACCGTCGGCTTCTTCTAGCCGGAAGCCGGGGCGTTCCGACCGCTACAGAAAAAGCCTCCCCCTGCCGGGAGGCTTTTTCTCGTTCCGTCGGTGCCTGAACCGATCAGGTGCCGGCCGAATAATCGTCGTTGTAGGCGATCTGGTCCGCGGTCAACACGTCAAGCCCCGCGTCCAGGCTCTCCAACTTGATCGAGGCGATCTTCTGATCCTGGTCCTCGGGAATGTCGTGGACATCAACGGTCAGATCCCGGCCTTCGGTGGCCAGACGGACCATGGACAGGAACTGGTTGGCGAAACTCATGTCCATGACCTCACTGGGGTGACCCTCGGCCGCGGCCAGGTTCACCAGACGACCCTGGGCCAGGATGTAGATCCGGCGGCCGTCCTTCATGACATACTCTTCGCAGTTGTCGCGGATGGTGCGCTTGCTCACGGCCAGGGCCTCGAGATCCTCCAGGTTGATCTCGCAGTCGTAGTGCCCGGTGTTGCAGACGATGGCGCCGTCCTTCATGGTTTCAAAGTGGCGGCCCACGATGACATCCTTCATGCCGGTGGCGGTGATGAACACGTCGCCTATCTTGGCGGCGTCGTCCATCTGCATGACCCGGTGGCCGTTCAGGGTGGCCTTCAGGGCAGCGGTGGCCTTGACCTCCGTGGCGATCACGTTCGCGCCCATGCCATCGGCCCGCAATGCGCAGCCGTACCCGCAGTGGCCGTACCCGGCGGTCACGAAGTTCTTGCCGGCCAGCAGCACGCTTGTCGCGCGCAGGATGCCGTCGAGGCTGCTTTGCCCGGTCCCGAACACGTTATCGAAGTCCCACTTGGTCTCGGCGTCGTTCACGGCGATGACGGGATACTTCAGGGCCCCATCCCTGGCCATGGCCCGCAACCGGTGAACACCGGTGGTGGTTTCCTCGGTGCCGCCCAGGAGACCGTCGATCAGTTCGGGGTGCTTGTTGTGGACCCGGAAGATCAGGTCGGCCCCGTCGTCCAGGGTCATGGTCGGACGCATCTCCAGGGTCTTGTCGATGCACCAGTAGAACTCCTCGGTGTTCATACCGTGCCAGGCGTAGATGGAGACGCCGTTATCGGCCAGGGCCGCGGCGACCTCGTCATTTGTCGACAGGGGATTGCATCCGGACCAGCTGATCTCGGCACCGGCTTCGGCCAGGGCTTCGATCAAAACGGCGGTTTCCTTGGTCACGTGCAGACACCCGGTGATCTTGGTGCCCTTGAGGCTCTGCAACTCCTTGTGCTCCTCGCGCAGGGCCGTCATCACGGGCATGCGGGATTCGGCCCAGTCGATCTTCATGCGGCCGGCCGCGGCCAGACCGATATCGCGAACCTTGAATTTATCTCCTGTGCTGAACTGATCGGACATTTCCGTTCTCCTTCTCGGGTTTGAGAGGCTGGCCTCCCGTTGGGCGTTCATTCTATCCATCGTATCCATTCATGCACTGTTTGCAGCCGTCCCGGCAACCTTCACTCCGGTGGCCAGGAAAACATCGGGCCAACACAGTTTACTGCCGCCGGGCCGGACCGTGCGGACGGAGCTTTCCTGCCCAGGGTTCCGGCCGCGCACGAGGTATTTCCTCAGGCTCAGGCCCACGCCGGTGAACAGTTCTTCCATCTCTGATTTAGCGAATCCCAGCCGATGATGGGCCAATTCGTCCCGCATCCAGGTCTGCTCGTGGCGGCAGAAAGCGGTGACCATCAGATGCCCGCCCGGCCGGACCACCCGGGCCATCTCGGCCAGGGCGGCTTCAGGCCGCACCACGTGGTGCAGGACCATGGAACAGTTGCAGGCGTCGAAAACCGCGTCGGCGAAGGGAATGTCTCCCACATCGGCATTGCAGAATTCGACGTTGTCCAGCCCCTCGTTGCGGCAAAGGGCGCGGGCCCGGGCCAGCATGGCTTCGGAGTTGTCCAGGGCCACCACCGTCTCCGCCGCAACGGCGAAAACCGGGAGCATGGCGCCGGTACCGGTGCCGATGTCCAGGATCTTCAGGTTGGGCGCGACCAGAGCCCCGATCGCTCCGATCCGGATATCGGGATGCTCGTATTCCTGGCGGATCATGTCCCATCGATCGGCAATTCCCGAGAAGAAATCCTTCGCCCTGGACTGACGGTCCCCCAGCACGACAGCGAGCTTGCCGTCGTCTCCACGGGCCTCCGGAACCATGTCCGCGGCCCGGGTGATCTGCCGGAAGATCTGCTCCCCGGGACTGAACTCCTGCGGATCCACCGCCCGATACCAGCTCCAGGTTCCTTCCCGCCGCTGGGTGATCCAGTCTTGCTCGCGCAGCACCGCCAGATGCTTGGATACCCGTGGCTGACTCAACCCGGTGATCCGTACCAGTTCCCGGACGTTCAGTTCCTCCCGGCCCAGCAGGCGCAAAAGCCGCAGGCGGGAATCGTCACTGACGGACTGGAAAAGGGCCGCTGGGTTGAAAGCTGCGGGCAAAACATCGACTCCTGTAAAAAGCTTGTGCCTCTGAAATTGTGTCCGGCCCGTTGAGGCAAGGCAAATGCTTCAAGGCCACTTTACTTTTGAGGAATAGCCCTGCCGACAGGGTAATTTTAGCCCCAGGAAAAAACTTAAACATCAAATTCAGGCACCTCCGAGGACACTTCGCAACATGCCACCCGACCCCAGCAGGCCAGACACAATTTCGGAGGCACAAGCTATTTTAACCCATTTTACAGGAAACGCAACAAAAAACATTCCTTAATACTTATTAAGTTATCAAGCCTGGGTGCATTGATTTTATCGACACTCAGCCCCAACAGCCTGCTAGTCAATTCTGACCAGGGCCGCGTACCACAGCAGGTCCGTCAGGGGCAGGATGGGCAGATCAGGGGCGATCATCTGCAGGCCGTCGGCGACCTGGCCCAGACAACCGGGATTCGAGGTCACCACGAGATCGGCACCCGTTTCCGCCAGATCGGCGGCCTTGCGACGTCCCAGCGCTGCGGAAATTTCGGGATAACGCAGTCCCCAGGCTCCCCCGCTTCCGCAACAGACCTCCGGTTCGGTCGGCTCGACGATCTCCAGGCCCGGTATGGCAGCCAGCAGCTTTCGCGGCTCCTCGACGATGTCCTGGCCGTGGCGCGCATGACAGGGGTCGTGGTAGACCACCTTGAGGGGAACCGGGCCCATAGGTGGTAGATCCAGACCCGCCAACAGGACTGCCGCATCCGTCGTTGCCGCGCGGAAATCCTCCCCGTATTCCTTGAGTTCAAGACCGCAGCCCGCGGCCTCGACCACGATTACCCTTTCGGCCTTCAATGCGCCGGCGAAGGCCTCCCGGTTACAACGACGCAGATCGGCCCTCCGCACGGGACGGCCCGAGTGCGAGGCAAGAGCTCCGCAGCAGACCTGGGAACCCGGTTCTTCGAGCCGGCATCCGGCTGCTGACAGCAGGACCTGCAATCGGCGCGAAGACCCCGGCAAAAGACCGGCGTTGGCGCAACCCCGAAAAAAGGTGACCCCGGGACCGGTGTGACGATTTCCTGTTGTCCGGAGTTCCGCAACCCGCCTCCGCCCATCGCGCCGGCCGGTATCCCGGCCGCAGAGTTCATCCAGCATCCGGACGAGCTGCGCGTCCGAGCGGGGAGACGCGGGCAACGAACCCAGCAGGCGGACCAACCGGTCGGTGCCGAACGGGAATCCGGCCAACCTGCGCCGCCAGTTACGGCCCGCCACCACCGTCAACAGGCCCCGCACCAGGCTCGCGAGCCTGGACAGGAAATTCAGGAAACCCGGCCGGTCCAGCCGGCCCAGAACGGCCCCCGGAACCGCCGGGACAGGCAGGCCCGACCTGAGTGGGGGAACCTCCGTGGCCCGCAGCTGCCCGTATGCCAGGAGGGTAAAGGGCACCCCGCTGGGGCAGGCGGTCTCGCAGGCCCGGCAACCGATGCACTGGTCGAAGGCCTGCAGAAACGCAGCGGGTACCGCGGCGGTGTTCGTACCGGAAGTCCGGATCATTTCTCCCAGCAACAGGAGACGGCCCCGGGGGGATTGCACCTCGTTACCGGTGGCCAGCCAGGTCGCGCAATGGGGCAGACACAAGCCGCACTGAACGCACTGGCGCAAAAGTTCGTCGAGATGATCCACATCCGTGATTGCTGGCGATGGACGCGGGTCAGTCATCTTGGCCCTCCAGCCACTCCGGCACCTCCAGGGCGCCCGAGGGGTCGAAGAGGGTCTTCATCCTTTTCAGGAAATCGCGGGGTACTTTCGGTGCGGGGGCACAAGGCGGCAGCACCCGGCCATCCGAGCAGAACCGGTCGGCGTGCCAGCCCGGAAAGGAAGTTTCCGGATCGGGCGACCAGACCAGGTGCGGTGTCGATTGCCAGATCAACCGCCTCATCCCGGCCGGCCAGAAATCCGAATCCCCTTCTTCAGATGGCAACCTGCTCAGGAAGGTCCAATCACTCGAGTTCAAGGCCCAGCCGGGGATCAGACTGTCCGTCAATATTTCCGTGGCCCGGTTGAATGGCCGTTCAATGTGCTCCATGGGCGTGCCCAGGAGATTGACCAGTTCCTCCCCGACCCGGTCCAGATCCCAGGGTCGGCTCCGTCCCGGAACCATGACAACCACGGACCCTGCCGACTGGTCATCAACGATCATCAACGGCCCGCCCAGGCTGCCGTCCCGGCCGGCCAGGTACTCTGCCACCCGGTCGAGGCGGGCAACATCTTGCAACTCGTCTGAAGGCCAGGGGAAACGCCAGTAACCCAGGCATTCGGGGACCGGGCGGAGCTGGAAAGTGGCCGCCCTGGGTTGGGCCCAAACCCGGCCCGACCCGCACAGCATGTGCACCAGGTCGTAGCCCGCCACGTTCTTGAACACCGGAGCCCCGGCGTGGAAAAGGTGTCCGTCCCCCGTTTCAGCCCAAAGTTCCAGCACGTAATCCCGTGCCGTGCCCCCGGGACAGAGCGCCGGACCGGTCAGCAATTCCGCCACGAGATTCCCGACGGTGGTCCCCCGGCCCAGGCCCATACCCTCATCCAGGGCAAGGGCCCCCACCGGGATCCAGAAACCCCGCTCCATTGCGGACTGCTGGAGTTGGGCCAGTGAAGCATCCGCGGGCGCGCTCACCGTCAGGTTCGCCCAGCGGAAATCGATTTCAAGCGGGGCGGGCTTGAGGACCGCAAACTCGGCCTCGGCCGGAGGATGGACCTTCCCGGGGTTGAGAATATCCTGCGGGTCGAAGATATCCTTGATCCCCCGCTGCAGACGCGCCGTTTCGTCGTCGAGTTGCCAGGGCAGCACATGGAGTTTTTCGATTCCCACGCCATGCTCCCCGGTCACACTACCGTTCCGGTCCAGGGCCGCCCTGATGATGGCATCAGCCGCGGCGTGGGCCCGGCGGCTCTGGTCGGGATCCCGCTCGTCATAGTGCACCCCGGGATGGAGATTTCCGTCGCCGGCGTGGAAGGTGGTGGCGATCTCAACGCCGTGGTGGGCCTTGATGACCTGGATCTCGCGGATAAGACCGGGTAGTTCCCCCAAAGGCACGACCACATCCATGGTCACGTAATTCGGCGCCAGACGGCCCACGGCGCCGAAGGCTTCCTTGCGGCACTTCCAGAGTTCGGCGCGTTCGGATTCGTCGGCGGCCCGCCGGACCTCACGCGCTCCGTGCCGCTGCAGCAAGGTGCCGGTCCGCTCGCAATCTTCCGCCACCGCCTCAGCTGGACCTGCGAATTCCGTGATCATCGCCGC
>CBDUYZ010000033.1:0-14242 GCA_965371575.1 uncultured bacterium | reverse complement strand
GAATGACCATGCCCTGGGGCATGAGGTCCGCGTTGCCGAACATCTTGTTGTTCATTCGCGTGATGGCTTTTTCCATGTCGGTGCCGACCAGGAAACGGGCCGTGGACATGGCGAAACTGGGGAAGCTGGAGGAGTAGACGTATTCGACGTCCTCGATTTCCCAGATCTTCTGTTCCATGGGTCGGGTGACAAGGTTTTCGATCTCTTCGGGTGTGGCGCCCGGCATCATGACCATCACATCAATCATGGGCACCACGATCTGGGGCTCTTCCTCGCGAGGAGTGAGCATCAGCGCGAAGACGCCCAGCATCACCGTGGCCAGGATCAGCAGCGGTGTGATCTTCGAGTTGATGAAGGTCTGGGCCAGACCCGTGGCTCCACCGTAGCTGGGGAGATTGTTGTCGTTGTTGTCCATCCTACTTCACCACCCTGTCGCCCTCGATCAGGGGCTGCTGCGTGGACAGCACCACGATTTCGCCTCCATTCATTCCGGACAGGATCTCGATTGAATCACCGAAGGAGCGGCCCAGACGGACCCAGCGCAGGTGGGCGGTGCCGTCCTGGCGCACGATCCAGACGCCTGTAAGCTGACCCCGCCTGATCACCGCGCCGGCGGGCGCCAGGATGGCCTGGCGCACGCCGACCGGAATGCTGACCCGGGCGAACATGCCGCTGCGGAGACGCGGGTCGGAATTGTCGAGGGCGGCCTCGATATCGTAGGTGCGGCTGCCGGGATTGACGGCCCGGATGACCTTGTTCAGGGGCGCTTCGAACACCGCGTCGTCCAGCGAAGTGATATCGATGATCGCCATGTCACCGACCTTGACGGCCGAAATATCCTTCTCGCCCAGGTGAGCGACAACCTTCATGGGGCCGCTGCTTTCCAGGGAGATCAGCGGCATGCCCGGATTGGCCATGTCGCCTTCCTCGACCATCTTGCGGGTCACGATGCCGTCGTTGGGCGCCGTGATGGACAGGTAGCTCAGGTGCACCTTCACTTCGGCCAGACCGGCTTCCGCCATTTTCAGGCCGGCCGCGGCGCGGTCCCTGCCGGTCAGGACATCATCGAGCTGCTGCTTGGACACGGATTTCTCCGCGTAGAGTTTTTCGAAGCGCTCGGCCATCTTCTCCGCGTTGGCCAGCACCGCCCTGGCCTCGACGATACCCGCGTCGGCCTGAGCTTTCTTGGCCTTCAGATCGGAGTCGTCGATGTTGACCAGCAGATCTCCCTTGCTGACCGATTGGCCTTCGACAACATGGATCTTGCGAACCCAGCCCATCATGCGGGTCGAAACCATGACCGTCTTGCCGGCCTGGACGCTGCCGGTGGCGGTCACCATACGCGGCACATCCTGGAGGCGGACCTGCCCTGTAGTTCCCTTGACGTCCTTGCCGCGGGCGGCGGCCGTGTCGGATTTTTTTCCACAGCCGGATACAGCCAACAGGATGGCAAGAACCGCCGCCAGAAGAACGGGGTACTGAATGGATTTACGGAAAGCCATGAAAAGGATCCTCCTGTTGGTCATCGGTCCGCCACCTGGGGCGCCGCGCCGGAATATTCGAGGTTGGCCATGCCGACCTGGTAATCGTGAACGGCCTGGACGAGGTTGCCTTCGGCCATGATGGCGGCGGCCTGCGTGTCCAGCAGGTTGACCATGTTGGCCAGGCCCTCGCGGTACTGGTTGGTGACGATGCGCAGGCCCTCTCGCGCGGCATCGACCGCGCCCCGGGCGACGACCACCTTCTCATGGGCGGCCTGGGCCTTCAGCAGGGCTTCGGTGGCCTGGACACGGGCTTGCCGGGTCTCGAACTGGACAATGTACCGGGCGGCCCGCTCTTCGGCCCTGGCTTTCTTGATCTGGCCGATGTTCTCCATGCCCTTGAAGATGTCCCAGGTGGCGTACACACCCAGGGTCCAGCTGCGGGCGTCGTCACCGAACACGTTGTCCTGGCTGTAGAAGTCGCGCTGCAGGCTGAGATTCACATGGGGCAGCATCGATCCCTGGGCCACGCCGACCATCTGGCCGGCCGCGTCGGCCTGTTCCCGTCGCGCCATGATGTCGCTTCGCGCGCCGCCGGCGAGGGAGTCCAGTTCGGCCGGCAGGAACAGATCGGTCCGGCCTGCCAGGCCGATGTCCGCGGCCAGCGGCAGGTCGATGTGGACCGCAGTCAAAAGTTTGATGTTCTCCCCGGCGATGGCCATCATGTTGCGCACCTCAATGAGCTGCAGCTGCAAACCGCTCAGGTAGACCTTGGCCTGAAGAAGATCCGCTGCGGTGGCCATTTCGGCGGCGACCATGGACTGTGCCTGCTTCACGTGCCCCTCGGCCGAGACCACGGCCGCGACCATGACGTCTTCAAACGCCTTGGCCAGAGCCAGACCCTCGAAGGCCTGGACGGCGTTGTAGCGAATGGTCTCCCGGGCGCGTGCATGGTCGTATTCGGCAGCCCGGCTCATGGCGTTGGCGGCCTGCTTGCCGTTGATGCCCATACCACCGTTGAAAATCGGCTGCAGAAGATGCAGACGGGAGACGAAATGATTGGTCTCGCCAGGATTGTTCAACAACGTGGGATCAAAATCCTGCGCTGTGACGGCCCGGTTCTGCAGCGTGTAGCCGAAGCTGTTCAGCGCGTCGTCCGAGCGCAGAAAGAACGAGCCCAGTTGGATCTGGGGCAGGAAAGCCCGCATGGCGCCCTGGACGTCGGCGCCGGCCGCGTCACGCATGGCGCCCGAGGCGGCCAGCATCTCATTCTGTTCAAGGGCCAGGGCGATTACCCTGCTGCGCGAGACATATAAGGTATCGCTGCGGATCTCGCCGATGCGGATCCAGGAGGAATCAGGGCCGGCGGCTGTTTCCGCGCTGGCCCCGGGTGCCGCCGCGAGCGTCAGGACCGCCAGGGACAGCAACAGCCAGGAAATCGTTCGTTTCATGGTCGACCTTCCGGGGTTCCGTTCAGGATGACTGACCGGCCTGCTCGGGCAGGCCCAGTTTCTTGAGAATTTTGGCCATCAGACACCAGTTGGTGAAACCGCTCTGGAACAGGTTAAAGCCCACGAAGGCCGTGAACCAGAGCCAATTGGGGCTGACATAATGGGCCAGGGCAAGACTTATCATAATCATGCTTCCGGCGACCACATGGAGCATTCTTCCGACTGTCATGAGACTGTCCCTTGTTGAGGAAATACCCACAACCGAATATTATTACTGAATAGTTGCGAATATTTTAATATTATAGACTCGACATACAATACCCCTTCAACAGGGAATGTCAAGCCCCTCGGATGTAATTTCAAGTGGGGATGCCATCCAATGAGCCGCCAGGAACTCTTCACCCAGATTCGCACCGGCCCTGCCCCCTGTCCGGCAATACGGATTGAACCATCGCTGCCGCCGATCGTCAGCAAGCCCGGACTATACACGAAGGCTTGCAAACCGGTGGAGAAAAATACTTGCCGGGAAACTGATTTCGACAAAGAAGGGGACCCGGGTTATCCCGGGTCCCCTCTGGGTGAGAACATGAATGACGGCGCAGGCAAGGGAAGGCCTGAACAGCCAGGCAATGTTACCGGAAGAGAGCCTTCACGCCGCCCCAGCTTTCGGATTCCGTGTCAATTGGGCTGCAGCCGGGAATCTGGGCGTAGACATGGTCAGGCATCTCGATGTGCATATCATCGAGCCACACAGTGTCGCCGTCTACGCTGTAGGTCCGTGCCTCGATGACCAGGCCGGTGTGGCCGTCCACTACCGTATAGTCGAAGAAGGTGTAGTCCCATCCTTCGCCAAGACCGTAATCGTATTCCCCGCCGGCGCTCCCGCTATAGCCATCGGGATCGTCGGGCAGATCGTCGTTCCAGTGGCCCCAGATGCGGACCGAGGGCGCTGCGCCCGGGGTGGTGTCGTAGCGCCAGAACCCGACGTTGATCACGTCGCCGTCCTGCAGGTTCCAAAAGAAGACGAGAAATGCCTGGGGCGTGCTGTCCGGGGCGTTGTCTTCCAGCCTTAGGCTGAAGTTCCCACTATGGACAGGTTCGCCGGTCCAGCCGGGGACGTTGGTGGCGATGATGCTCGGAAGCGCGGGGTCGGGATAGATGCCGAGCACGGTGCCGTCATCCTCCCAGCCGTAATCGATGGTCGTGGCCGTGGCAACGGAAGCGAGTCCGCAGGCCAGGATCAGCACGAGGAATAAATTGGCATTCGCAAATTTCATGAGAACCTCCCGAATTGTTTAGAGATGTGATTGAAGCTGGTCGCGTTGAAAAAATCTCCCTAAATATCAACGCGATCAATTGGGTACAATAGCCCGACGGAAACAGGATCCTTTTTGAGCTATTGTAGATAATAGCTTCAATTGGTATTGATTCGCAACTGATTTTCAAAGAAATAAAAATTTATTTTACACGCAGTTGATTTGTGGAGTTTGGCGCCGTATAAGTTTGGCCTATATTGTTCCCTTCAGTCTAAAAAATAATCCACTGCAATTGGCTTGTCGGGGTTGAAATGGCCGAATTCTGCAAGAAAAGGCTGATTATTGTAAATCCCCGGGGATTCTGCGCCGGTGTGGAGCGCGCCATCGAAGTGGTGGACAGTATGCTGGCGACCCACGGCGCTCCCTTGTTCGTGCGCAAGGAGATCGTGCACAATCAGGCGGTGGTGGAAGACTTCCGGACCCGCGGCGTCATCTTCGTAGACGAGTTGGACGAGGTGCCCAACGAGGCGACGGTGGTGTTCAGCGCCCACGGCATCGCTCCGGCGGTCCGCCGGGATGCTGCGAATCGCAACCTGCGGACCATCGACGCCACCTGTCCCCTGGTGACGAAGGTCCATCACGAGGTGGTGCGTCATGTGAAGGAGGGTCGGCACATGCTGTTGATCGGACATGCCGGCCACGACGAGGTACTGGGCACCATGGGGGAGGCGCCGGGCCGGATCACCCTCCTGACCAGCGTGGCCGACGTGGCCGGACTGGTTTTTCCCCCTCACACGGACCTGGCAGTATCAACCCAGACCACCCTGAGCATGGATGAAACCCACGATATCCTGGAGGCCCTGCGGGAACGGTTCCCCAACCTGATCGAGCCGCGCAAGAGCGACATCTGCTACGCTACCCAGAATCGCCAGGATGCGGTGAAAGCGCTGGTCGCCGCAGGAGTCGGCCATCTGCTGGTGGTTGGCTCGCAGAACAGCAGCAACAGCAAGCGGCTTTGCGAAGTCGCCGAAAACATGGGGGTGTCCGCCGCCCTGATCGACGGGCCGCAGGACATAGTCATGTCCGGTCTGGCCTCCTTCACCACGGTCGGTCTGACGGCCGGGGCCTCAGCCCCCGAACATTTGGTACAGGCGGTGGTCGAACACTTGGACGCGGATGGCTGGCAATCTGAAGAACTAGTTACTCTGCAAGAAGATGTGAGGTTCAGTTTACCTCCTCTGCTAAATACTGGAGAATAAACCAGGCTGATTTATATCTATTAAGATTTGCATCGAATAAACTTTGACATTCATGAATGATGTGTTTATCATTCAAATGAAGATACATTATCTATTTCTTTCCTGGCGCAATGGTCTCCAGATAGATTCCCGCTGCGGGGATCGAAGAGACGGAAGCAGGGTTCTATCATGGAATTCGAGGTTGTAAGCATGGAAAAAAAGCTCTACGAGATGCAAGCTGAACTGTGCAAGACCCTGTCCAATCCCAGACGACTGGAAATTCTGGATATCCTGAAGGAGCGCAAGGAGATCTCCGTTAACAGCCTGGCCGAGATTCTGGAAATTCCCAAGGCCAACACCTCCCAGCATCTAGCCGTGCTGCGGCAGGCCGGCGTGGTGAACACGCGCAAGGACGGGATCAACGTCTACTACAGCCTGAAATCCGCCAAGATTTCCGAGGCTTGTTCCTTGACCCGCCAGATCCTGCTCGAACGCCTTGAGGACCATGTCAACCTTTCCGACCTGATCAGGAAGACGGGGAACTAGCAGGCGTTTTTCAACAGCCTGCTAGGCGGGTTTTTAACTTTCTATCAGGCGGGCAAAGGTCAGGGCCAGGGTTCTGACCTTTTGCAGATCCAATCGGCCCGATGCCAGGAGAGG
Source organism: uncultured bacterium (assembly GCA_965371575.1). Classification (GTDB taxonomy): domain Bacteria; phylum Krumholzibacteriota; class Krumholzibacteriia; order LZORAL124-64-63; family LZORAL124-64-63; genus JAGLCY01. The sequence continues at coordinate 8,156 of CBDUYZ010000033.1, read as the reverse complement.
CTTCACCCGGTCCAAGGTGTGATTGATTAGCTCCTCGTCTGTCAGTTGCGTGCGAGGGTCGAGCAGGTCGGCGTCTTCAAGTTCCCGGCGTAGCTGAGCCAGCTTATTGGCGCGGAACCCCTTCACTTTTTTCTTTTCGATGGCGCCCAGAAGTCCGGCGCCATCCCAGCGGCATTCCTTGAGCACGGCGGTGACCGGTTCCAGGTAGTTTTTTGAGACGGCTTCCGAATCCTTCAGGAATTCCCTGGACAACGGTTGGGCTCTTCCGATGAGCCAACCGTCCAGCCAGGCGCTCCAAACTTCACCACGGGCGCCGATTGTGGCGGCCTCGTCCAGTGTGATTTGATCGGCGGCCAGCAAGATTTCCTTCATCCCGGCGAATCGCTGCAGAGTCTCTCCGTTGCCGTCGACAAGGCGGCGAACCAGATCGAGGTCATCATGGAGCAGGAAAAACACATGGAGGCCTCCCCGGGGGGCCCAGGGATCCGGACGGGAAACCAATAAGGCTGCGGCGTACTGCGCCGCGGTCATGCCGGCGGGATCCGGAGCCATGATGTTATCCGGCAGGTTGGCCGGATCGAGCAGCTCGGGGTCGGCCGCGCCCGCGATACTGCGCACCTCAGCCAGGTCGATGTGGCAGGCGGCGGGCAGGCCGGCGGCGGCCAGGGCCCGCTGGAAGGCCGCAGCATCGGCGGGGTCGGGGGTGAGGTAGAATATCTGGCGGTCCTGTTCGGCGGCCAACCGGCCCAGGCTCACCGCGACTGCGGCAAAGCGCTCCGGATCGGCCGAAGCCAGGGAATCGTCCAGGAAAATCGGTGGTCGGGCGCTAATTTCCTCGGCGGTGATGAAGGCCAGCTTCACGGCCAGCAGCAACTGGGCGCGGGTGCCGTCGGAGAGTTCGTGCAGTTCCTTTGGCTTGACGGAATCTTCTGGTACGGCCTGGAACCGGTCTTTCCCGCCACCCCGGGCGGCCAACTTCAACTCGTAGCGATGACCTGTAAAAAGGCCGAAGAACTCGCCGGCCTGTTCCAGGATCCGGGGCCGGGATTCCATTTCGTGCTGATGGGCCATGCGGTCCAGAAGCAGATGGCCGAGCGCGGCCTCACGGTTGGCTTGTCTGACTGCGGCCAAGGCGGCCTTGGCGGTCTCCTGTTCGGCCATCGCTTCCTGGAGGTCGTGTCCTCCCTGGGCTTGATGAATGGCGGCTTCGATGCGGGCCAAGTTCTTTTCCAGCTCGCCAAGTTCGCCGGCCAGAGTGCCTTCCTGATCGATAAGTTCTTCCAGCGCTTTCCCGGGCATTTCCGGAGACTCCCCCTTGTGCAACAGGGAAGCGCCGCCGGCGATACCTTTGCGCAGCCGGTCGATTTCCCGGTCGGCGATGTCACGATCCTTGGATATCTGATCAAAAGACGGTTTGATTTCGAGCAGCCGTGCGACTTCGGAATCGGCATCACGTTCGTCGGGCAGGGCCAGGCGGTCGAATATCATTCCGATTTCGGCGCGGCGGCACGCAAGGTCCTTGCGGTCGCGTTTCAAATTAACTTCATCGCCCTTGAGGGCGGTTTTCAGTTCGTTAAGCCGGTTTCGATTTGTTTCACAATCCTCCAGAAACTGCTTCGCCTCCTCGACGTCGGCAACTGCCGGGACGCCGACCTGCTCAAGGGCCGCATTGAAGTCAGCCAGGGCTTTGTCCCTTTGCCGCCGGCAGGTTTCCAGGTAGTCGGTTTTGCTGGCCAGTTCGCGTCGTTTTTCCTGGATCAGGATCGCCTGACCCGCATCCCGGGGGCGGGTGGCCCATCCCCACAGGCCGACGGTTCCGGCGGCGATTCCCAGGGCGAAAACCACCCTGGGCCAGAGGGTGCCGGGCAGGGAAAGAGAAAGACTGAGGGCAATCAGAACCGCTCCGATAACCGTTGCGATCCCGAAAGGCCAGGCGGCCGTCCGGGTCGGAGTCTCCCCAAGGATCTCGGCGAGACGTTTGTCGTTGGCCTCTCTTTCGGCTTGACGAACGCCTGACACCAGATCCCCAAGGGTAGCGAGTCTTTTCTTAAGCAGATCCAAGGACAAATCGCGGGCACCCCGGGTCTTATCCAGGCCGGCCAGTTCCTTTTCGGTTTCGTCCAGCGAGGTCGCATACTTTTCGATCTGGTCCGTGAGTCCGTTTTCAAGCCGGCGGAGGTGGGCCAGTTTTTCCGGATCCTCGGCGCGAACATGCTCCGTCGCAGGCGGCATTTCCTGCAACCGGGTGGCGGCATTTTTCTGCGCCTCCATCTGTTCCGCCAGGTCCCGCACCAATTCAAGGATGGCCTTGCGGTCGCGGGCCTGACCGGCCAGGTCCCGGGTCTGCCGCAGGCTTGTCAGGCGATCCTGTTCCGTGGCCAGGTTTCTTTGCTGTGTCCGCAACCTGGTGACGACCGCAGCGGCTTTGTTCAGCGTGGTGTGCTCGGATCGTCCTGTCCCGGCCTCGAACAGATCCTGACGAATGGCCTCCAGATCAAACCCGCCGGCCATGTGCTTGCGGATTTCGTGGGCCAGGGGGTCGCCGTTCGGATCCGATCCAAGCAGATCCAGAACCCCCAACCGGTAGCGGCCGGCCAGATGGTCACTACCCAGGTCGGGTCGGGAACCGCTCCACACCGGAGAGTCGAGATCCTGCCGGGCAACGGAAAGCCTACGGCCCTCGAGTTCAAATTCCGCTTCGGCTGCAAAGGGTTCTTCGCAGATCACGTCAGGCCAGAGCAGGGCAAGAACAGCTCGGCAAAGCGAGCTTTTGCCCGCGCCGTTGGGTCCGGTCACGAGGTTGAGGCCAGCCGACGGCGCCAGGGTGAAGGCATCTCGGATGCCCGGCGTGCGCAGAAGGCGGAGTTCAACCAGCCGCACGATCCGCCTCCTTTGCGTTTTTGGGCTGAGCCAGTAGTCCCGCCAGGGCCAGGCGGCCCGCCTGCCCCAGCATCTGCCGAATTTCGGCGTCGGAAATTTCTTCTTCGCCGGTGGCCAGGGGGTTGAACGCGGCACCCTCGTCCACGCGGGTGAGGGCCTGGCGTGCTTCACCCATCAGCGCATCCGAAAGATCGGAGGAAGCGGCGACCCCGTATACCTCCGAACCGGGGTTTTCGAGAGCCAGTATCTGACGGGCGAGCAGGCCGGGAGGGTCTGCCCGGCCAGCCAATTCCGTCAAGGGGATCCGGGCGGAAACCAGGCTGGAGATTTTCTGGATGAACAGAATGATTCCCTCGTGATGGGTGACCAATCGACCAGGATCAAGCTCAAGCTCGCGTAAAGCCCGGTCCAAAGCTGCCGGGTCTTCCACCGTTCCGGTCAGGAGGATCTGGACCCCCAAGGCGAGCGCATCATCGAGTTCGGCTTCCAACTCGGCGTGAAGATGGCTCAGCTGCCGGATGAGATGGCTTTCGAGGAGGTTCGCCGGATCTTCCAGCCCCGTGCAGTCGATTTCCCGGTGTTCCCACCGCAGGGGGGCCAGGGACATCCGTTCGGCGGCGATCCCGCCGCTACTCGAAACGCTCACCAGGACGGGGCCTCGCCGACCGGTTTCACTCGGGTCAAGCCCGGTGACGGAACCCAGGTAGAAAGGCGCGCCGTCGGCGGGAATATCCCCGGGTATGTGCACGTGGCCCAGGAACCACCCCTGATACCCGGTGCTGATCAGGTCCGCGGATCTCACGGGGGCGTAATTGCTGCGCCCGGCGTCGAGATCGGCGTGAAGGAGACCGAAGGTGACGCCTGCGGCCGGCGGGGGCGAGGTCAACAGGGGGCTGACGGAGTGATGCCTGGTGGGAAAAGACCAACCGGCAAGCTGGATCGCGAGTCCGCCCTCTCCAGGAATTTTCACCGTCGACCAGGATCCGCCGGGACCCAGTAAATGGAAGCGGTCGATTTCATCAGCCAGCCTGGGAAGCACAGCCGTGTCGTGATTGCCGGCGACCGCCGCCACGATGATACCCTGCTCGACCAGCCGGCGAACTCCTGTGGCCAGGGGTCCGTAGGCCTCGAACATGGCGTTGCCGCCTTCGACCAGATCGCCGGCCAGCGCGACGGCGTGCACTCGGTGGGCCAAGGCGGCTTCGACGATCCTGTCCCAGGTCGCGCCCGGCCCGAGGTTGCGCAGAGCAAATCCTCCCTGCTCCAGGACGGCATCCGGTACGCGGGACGGAAGTCGGCCCAGGTGCATATCACCGACGAACAGGATCCTGACGGAAGATCCGGGGGGCATCATGAAGCTCCGGTAAATGGATCGAACATGGGGGTAAAATACCTCACCGACCCGTTTGGATGCAATATTTCTCCCTCTGGGCGCTAGCAGGCTGTTGAAAAACTGGATCAGGTCGCAAGGCACAGGTCACGGATCAGGTTTACTGAAGGCCTTCAAGCAGCCATTTTTCAAGGTCCAAAGAGTACACGACGTCGCCTTTTTGGTGGTACTCGGCGATCAGGGGAATGAAGTCGCCGGGACGCGGTACCGGGGGCGGTAGGAGTATGGTGATTTCGGTGCTGTCCACTGCCGCAATCAAGGCGCGGGCCTGGGGTGCACCGCCATCCAGGGGCGGTATGCCCTCGGCCTCGATCTCCAGAACCAAACCCAACACATTCTTGCGGCCAGTCATCGGATTGCACCGCAATGAGAGCAGGGACAGGGCGACCAGCAACAAGACAATTGCCGCGACCATGGCCCGCTTGTTCCGGAATCTCCTTGTCCATTTGTGCCAGAAATTCATGTAATGCAGAGTACCCCGTCTTTGGCTGCCAGTCACCAACGAATGGCTGGGATATGTACGTGGCCGACGGAACGCTCCGTCGGGTCGGTTATCCTGGGATTGAGGTGTACCTGGCAGTGATATTGACTTCGGGACGCCCGATTATTTGGGAGGGTCTATCGTAATTATACGAGGTCCAGGATGTCCAGGGAACGGTCCATCTCCTCATGGATGCGTTCGCGGAATTCCATGGTTCCTTCCAGGGTCATCCCCAGTACACGGAGGGCGTCGGGGTCGCATTCCTTCGGCCCGCAGGCTCCGGGAGCTCCGTATCCCAATTCGTAGGCAATGAAGTCGGCCACATGGACCAGGGCGGTCAGCTCGGGGGCGCTGGAGGAAGCGCCGGGCTTGTGGTGAAACTGCACCGCATCGACCACGCTCGGTGAGAATTTCCAACTGCGGAAAACGGTCTTGCCGATGGTGCCGTGATGAATGGGGAACAGCTTCTTCTCGGCTTCGAACCAGGACAGGCCTTCGTCTTCGGCGACTACGCAGATCTCGTCGAAGTCGGAGGGAAAATAGCTCTTCTCGATGAGCTTGCCCACGTCGTGCAACAGACCGGCCACGAAGGCTTCCTCGCGATGGTACAGGCGCTGGTCTCCGGCCAGCACCTTGCTGATGCTGGCCACTGCTATGCTGTGCTCCCAGAACTTGATCATGTCGATGCCCTCGGAGCTCTCTTCGTCCTTGAAGTAGTCGAACACGCCGCTGGCCATGGCGGCGCCGCGTACGGCCCGGAAGCCGAGAATCACCACGGCACGGCCGATGGTCATCGTCCTGGTGCCCGATCCGTAGAGCGCGGAATTCACCAGATGCAGGATCTTGGCCGACAGGGCCTGATCCTGGGTTATGATCTCGGCGATCTCCGGTACCGACACGTCCGGATCCTGCAGCTTATCGAACAGCTTCTGATAGATCACCGGCAGGGTCGGGATGTCGTTCACCATCCCCCGCAATTCGCGGGGGTGGATATCCAGAAGTGACTTCTTGAGCACCTTGGACATAGCGCGCTCCTTCGCACGGTTCGCAAAAACAGTGGTACCATTAGAAATATCGTCCGGTTCTGAGGGAAGTTGATCGAAAAATGGAGAGAATCAGCTGATAAAGGCCAACCAGGGGCCATCAGGAGCGAATTCGGAGACTTCACCGATGACCGCGGCGGCCAGGGCTCCGAATTCGGTGAGGAAGGCGACCATTTCGTTCAGACGTTCCGGCGGTACGGCGATCAGCAGCCCGCCGCTGGTCTGGGGATCGTTCAGCAGGCCGATCATGTCCTCGCCCATCCCGTCGGCGTAGCGGATGCTTTCTCCGGTGAAACTGGCGTTGGATCGGGTGCCGCCGCAGGTGAAGCCCTCGCCGCAAAGCTCGACAGACTTCGGCAGCAGGGGCAGGGCGCCCGTGTCGATGGTCAGGCGGACATTCGATCCCTTGGCCACCTCCAGGGCGTGGCCGCTCAGACCAAAACCCGTAATGTCGGTGACGGCGGTGGCGCCCAGGTCGAACAGGTGTACACCGCACTTGTTCAGGGTGGTCATACAAGTGATCAGGGCCCGGTAGCCGGCCTCGTCCACGCGATCCTTCTGCACGGCCGCCACCAGGGCGCCGGTCCCCAGGGGCTTGGTCAAAACCAGCCTGTCTCCGGGTCGGGCGGTGCAGTTGCGCAGGATCCTGTCCGGATGCACTGCACCGGTCACGCTCAACCCGAACTTGACCTCCTCATCGCGCACCGTATGGCCGCCTGCCACGGCACAGCCGGCTTCGGCGCAGGTTTCCGCGCCGCCGGCCAGGATTTCGCCCAGCACCCAGTTCGGAAGCCCCACCGGGGGGTAGCCCAGCAGGTTCAGGGCCATCAGGGGCGTGCCGCCCATGGCGTAGACGTCGCTGAGGGAATTGGCCGCGGCGATGCGACCGAAGGTGCGGGGATCATCCACGACCGGGGTGATGAAATCGGCAGTGGAAACCACGGCTTGGTCGGCGTCTATGCGGCAGACCCCGGCATCGTCAGCCGTGTCGAATCCGACCAGCAGATCCGGATCCGCGGCGGCCCTGATGGGCTCAAGGATTTCAGACAAGTCCCCCGGACTCAGTTTCGCAGCTCAGCCGGCGCTCTTGGCGAAACGGGTCAGGAAAACCTTTTCTTCGGACGACATCACTCACCTCCCTTCGTGGCAGTCGGAATAAGGTCGCAACGATGGGCAGGGGTGTCAATAGGCCTCGCCGGTGGAAAAGCTGGACCAGTCATCAGTATTCCCCTCCGACTTGAAGTCACCCCGTCTTGTCTTTGCCTTCGAGTTTGGCCCAGGAGTCCTTCAGCGTGACGGTGCGGTTGAACACCATCCTTTCCGGCCGGGAATCCTTGCTGTCGATGCAGAAATAACCCTGCCGCATGAACTGGCAGCGGAAGCCGGTTTCCTTGCCGGCCAGGCCGGGTTCCAGCTTGGCGTCTTTCAGGATCTCCAACGAATCCGGATTCAGGTTGGCCATTAAGTCGCCGCCCTCTTCGGGGAAGGGCTCCCGGAACAGGTTGTCGTATAGCCGCACTTCGGCCTCGACAGCGTGCCGTGCCGAGACCCAGTGCAGGGTGCCCTTGACCTTGCGGCCGTCGGGAGACATGCCGCCGCGCGAGGCGGGATCGTAGCTGCAGCGAAGTTCCACGACTTCGCCCTTTTCGTCCTTGATCACCTCGTCGCAGGTGATGAAGTAGGCATGTTTCAGGCGCACCTCTTTGCCGGGTTTGAGCCGGAAGAACTTGCGCGGGGCCTCCTCGCGGAAGTCGTCGCGCTCGATCCACAGTTCCCGGGAGAATGGCACCAGCCGGGTGCCGGCGCTCTCGTCCTCGGGATTGTTCACGCATTCCAGTTCCTCGACCTGGCCCTCGGGGTAGTTCGTGATGACCACCTTCAAGGGCCGCAGCACTACCATCACCCGGTCGGCCGTGCGGTTCAGTTCCTCCCTCAGGGACCATTTCAACAGGTCCAGGTCCACCGTCGAGTCGCGTTTGGCGAGACCGATGCGGTCGCAGAAACGGCGGATAGAATCCGACGTGTAGCCCAGGCGCCGCAGTCCGCTGATGGTGGGCATACGGGGGTCGCTCCATCCGGTTACCGCGCCATCGTCCACCAACTGCTTGAGTTTGCGTTTGCTCATCACCGTGTAGGTCAGATTCAGCCGTGCGAATTCCGTCTGATGTGGCACACAGGGCACCGGCAGGTTCTCGATGAACCAGTCGTACAGCGGCCGGTTGACCTCGAACTCCAGCGTGCACAGGGAATGGGTGATGCCCTCGATGGCGTCGCTCTGCCCGTGCGCGTAGTCGTACAGCGGGTAGATGTTCCAGGTGTCACCCGTGCGGTGGTGGGGCACCTTGCGGATGCGGTAGATCAG
>CBDUYZ010000032.1:0-14557 GCA_965371575.1 uncultured bacterium | reverse complement strand
CAAGATTTAACGTATCTACTAGAAACTGGGCGATCTCCAGATCGACTACTACGACTCCGAGGCCGAGTCCAAGGAGAAGTTGTCCCTGCGCAAGAAGAAGGAAAAAAAGAAGGCCGCCGCGGCCCGCAAGGTTTCCCGGACCTACGTCAAGTATGACGACCCGGTTCGCATGTACCTGCGCGAGATGGGACGCGTTCCCCTGCTGACCCGGCAGGGCGAAGTCAATCTGGCGCGCCGCATGGAGGATGGACGCATCGCCATCATCGAGGCGACGCTGCGGTCCAGCCACGCGCTGGGCGAACTGCGCCAGACCGCCAACCAGTTGCTGGCCGAGTTCGTCCACGTGGATGAGGTGATCCAGCACGACACCAGTACCTGGAACGTGCACCTGTCGGCCAAGAAGGAAGCCAAGCGGATCCTCCGGGCCCTGGACATGATCGAGGGCTGGCAAAGGGAGATGGCCGACGAGCGCGCCGAACTGGAGACCTGCACCAACGGAACCCGCGTAGCGACCCTGATGCGCATGATCCAAACCCGGGAAAAGAAGATCCTCGAGATCTTCATGGGTCTTCACCTGGCTCCGGCCCAGATCGAGCAATTGGCCAACAAGCTCATGCTCGTTCAGGGGAAGGTCTGCGATCTGCACGCACGCATCGCTCTGGCGGAAGAGGAAGTCGGGGTGCCCTTCGACGAAATGAGCACGGCGCTTAAGAGCAGGAACATCAAGAAGGGAAAGAAGGAAAACATACAGGAGGCCTGCCAGGTCATCCGCACTCTGCGCAAGCGGATCCAGGATATCGAGCGGGAAATAGGTCTGGCCGATGATCAACTCAGTCGGATCGGCAACGAGATCGTGATGGGCAAACAGCAGGTGGATACGGCCCAGCGCGAGATGATCGAAGCAAACGTCCGGCTCGTGATCAGCATCGCCAAACGCTATACAAACCGGGGCCTGGAGTTCCTGGACCTGATCCAGGAGGGCAACAGCGGCCTGATGCGCGCCGTGGAGAAATTCGATTACCGCAAGGGCTACAAGTTCTCCACCTATGCCACCTGGTGGATCCGGCAGGCCATCACCCGGGCCATCGCCGATCAGGCACGCACCATCCGCGTGCCCGTACACATGATCGAGGCCATCAACAAGGTCAACCGGGCCAACCGGCATTTGCTCCAGGAGTTGGGCCGTGATCCCAAGCCCGAGGAGGTGGCGAACTTCCTGGAGATGCCCCTGGAAAAGGTCCAGGGTGTGCTGCAGGCCTCCATGGAACCGGTCAGCCTGGACCGGCCCATCGGAGAGGACGAGGACAGCAACCTGAGCGATTTCATCGAGGACGACAGCGCCCCCTCGCCTGCCCGCATGGCTGCCCACAGCATGCTCAAGGATCAAATGCAGCGTGTGCTGAGTACCTTGACCCGGCGGGAGGAGAAGGTCATTCGCCTGCGTTTCGGGCTGGGCGACGGAACGCCCCGGACCCTGGAGGAGGTCGGCACCATCTTCAAGGTGACGCGCGAACGTGTGCGGCAGATCGAGGCCAAGGCACTGCGCAAGCTGCGCCATCCCAGCCGGAGCCGCAAGCTCAAGGGTTACGGGGAAATGGTTTGACCCGGTCTGGGGGATCAATTATCTTGCCCCTCCCGGTTCTGGGCCTATAGCTCAGTTGGTTAGAGCAGCCGGCTCATAACCGGCCGGTCCCTGGTTCAAGTCCAGGTAGGCCCACCAAAGCCCCCCAGGATGGCGGCAATTCGCTGGAACACGGATGGGCGATTAGCTCAGCTGGCTAGAGCGCTCGCCTCACACGCGAGAGGTCACTGGTTCGAGTCCAGTATCGCCCACCATCCGCACCCTCGGCCGGAAATACCACCGGACTCGGTTGGGCCGGATGGAAGCTGACACGATTGAGCGGAACCAAGGGCGCCCCGGCGCCTTTTTTTTGCCTGTACCGGTACCTGATGGTAGAATGAATTTTGCCGCAACGTGGAGGTTCCCGGTTGGATCCAGAGGTGATGCTTAATCTGATGGTGGAGTTGGCCGGGCTCGAGGAAGAGCTCGCCGTCGCCAGGTCCACCTTGGCCCACCACACCCGGCGCGACCGTCATTTGCGCCAGTTGCAGGAGGAATACGAGACCGACGCCGACCAGGCCGCAGCCGAGGTTCGGAATGCGGCCGTCACTCTGAGGGGAATCGAGGGCCGGATCCAGGATGTCGAGGGAACGCTGGCTCGCAAACGGGACCAGGTGACCGGGATAACCGACCGCCGCCAATACAAGGCCCTGCAGGCCGAAATCAAGGTGCTGGCATCCACATTGGACCGCCTGGAAACCGAGGCCATCGAACTTATGGACAATGTCGGACACAGGGAGCGGCAGACCGACCGGGCCCAGGGCGACCGTGATTCCCAAGCAGACCGCGGTTCCGCCGAACTGACCAGAATGGACGAGGAAACGGTACGGGCCGGGGCCGCCGAGCTGGAGATCGCCGGCGAGATCGAGCGTCTCACGGGACTGTTGCCGGACAAAATCGCCCGGCATGTGACTCGTCTCCGGGCCCAGTATCCCCAGGCCGTGGTTCGTGTCCAGGCGGGGGTCTGCGGTGGATGTTTCAGCCTTTTGCCGGCACAGCAGGGGATCGACGCCGAACAGGGTAGGGCCCTGGTCCGCTGTTCTTCCTGTGCCCGGTACGTCGTTCACAAGTCCTGGCAGTAAATCTTTTCATCATCACTGCAACGAGAAAGAAAGACCATCAGGATGACTACACGGAAACCGGAAACCCTTACGGAACTTCTGAAAACGCTGGAACACAGCGGTGATCTGCGGTCTCTTGCCCGCGAATGCGGACTTTCGGTCCGGGAGTTGAGACGGCGTCTGTCGATCTGGCGCCGGGAACTCGCCGACGATGAGGCGCTGGCTCTCGACGCGAAGCTGGTCGAGGAAAGCCAGGGAAAATCCAGGTCGCGCAAAGAGACCACCCGAAAAAATCCAGGTTCCGACCAGTGGCCCGAGTTGTCTGCTGCCGCGACTCTGGCCAAATCCCCTCTGCCGGCACGGGGCAGACCGGTCCTGGAGGTTTTCACGGACGGGGCCAGCCGCGGAAACCCCGGCCCGGCGTCCATAGGGATCGTGTTCAAGCTGAAGGGCGGCGAGGAACTCGCCGAACATTGCGAGGTCATCGGTCGGGCCACCAACAACGTGGCCGAGTATCGCGCGGTTGTTGCTGCGCTGGAGCACTGCCAGCGTTGGCGGATCAAACGGGTTCATCTGAACATGGACAGTGAACTCATCGTCCGGCAACTGAACGGCACCTACCGGGTCAAGAGTCCGTACCTGCGTCCCCTGTACCAGCAGGTTGTTTTCCTGACCAAGGGCCTTGATGAATTCCGCGTCCGGCACATCAAGCGCGGCCAGAACGGACACGCGGACGCTTTGGCGAACCGGGCCCTGGATACATAATTCCTGTGACAAGAACCCTGAAACGGTCTATCATGGCGGGGTGAGAAGTCGGGGAGGCAGTCGCGTGCCTTCCAAATCATTGATTCGGGAGGTTCGAGGAAAGTCCGAGCTCCATAGGGCAGGGTGCTGGTTAACGGCCAGGGGGAGTGATCCCACGGAAAGTGCCACAGAAAAGATACCGCCCCACCGGATTAGTCCGGAATCGGGGTAAGGGTGAAATGGTGAGGTAAGAGCTCACCGCGTTCCTGGTGACAGGTACGGCAGGGTAAACCCCACCTGGAGCAAGACCAAATAGCGGAGGATGAGGTAGCCCGCCTCGCAATACTCCCGGGTAGGTCGCTGGAGGTCGTCGGTAACGGCGACCCGAGATACATGACTGTCGCCGCCGTTTCCCTCGGGAGCGATCGGTAACAGGACTCGGCTTATGACCGGCTTCTCACGCCAAACCTCAGGATCCGGACCGTTCCGATGGTCCGGATGGACAGCCTTGGCCTTGGCTCGCCGAGGGTTTTGTGGAAGGCGTGAAGGCATTGGCTCAACCTGTCGACAACTCTCTCCATTCAGGAATCCTCTCCGGACGGCCCTGGCGCCTGACTTCCACCGTGTCTGAAGACATCGTGACACGGATCCGACCCAAAGTGCCTCTCGATTTCCAGGTGTCCGATTGTCTGTTGCAGGTGCTGGCGGGCCGCGGCGTGACGGAAAACTGTGATCTGGAACAGTTCTTTTATCCTTCACTTGATCACCTCCATGACCCCTTCCTGTTGGTCGAAATGGACCGCGCAGTCGAACGCATGTTCCAGGCTGCGCGGGACGGCGAGCGAGTGGCCGTCCACGGGGATTTCGACGTGGACGGGATCACCGGCAGCGCCCTGCTGTTCGAGGCAATCTCCATCCTGACCGTCGACGGGTCCCGGGTGCTGGCCGAAACGCCCTTCATTCCCGACCGTGCCACCGATGGTTACGGTGTGGCCAGCCGCATGGTCCGTGAGTGGGCGGGTCGCGGCGTGACCCTGCTGATCACCGTCGATACCGGCGCGGCCGCGGTGGCGGAGATCTCCCTGGCCCGGGACCTGGGCATGGATGTCATCGTTCTTGATCATCACATCTTCGACGTGCGGCCACCTGCCACGGCCCTGATCAATCCTCGCCGGGACGGTGCGACCTATCCCAACAACGAATTGTGCGGGGTCGCGGTCGCCTTCAAGTTCGCCCAGGCCCTCAAGCTGAAGGAACCCGCCTGCCTGCCCGACGATTTTCTGGTAAGCGTTCTGGACCTGGTTGCCCTGGGGCTGGTGGCCGACCAGATGGCTCTGGTCGGGGAAAACCGGATCCTGGTCAAGAAGGGCCTGGAGAGGTTCAACGATCGGTCGAACATCCGGCCGGGGCTGGCGGCACTGCTGGCCGTCAGCGGGCTGGACCGGGGCTTCCCCGTGACCACCGGGGACTTTGCCTACCAACTGGCCCCCCGTATCAATGCCTGCGGGCGCATCGGACGCGTCATGTCGGCGCTGGAGCTTCTGCTGACCCGGGATCCGGACACGGCGCGTGCCCTGGCCGAGGAGGCGGACCGGACCAATATGCGGCGCAAGGAGCAGGATCTCTTGTTGAAGGGAGAGGCCATCGACATGGCCCTGCCCTTTGTCCAGCGCGGCGACCCCGGACTGGTCCTGGCTTCCTCCTCCTGGCACAAGGGCATCATCGGGATAGGCGCCGCCCGGCTGGTGGAGCAGTACCAGTTGCCTGTGATCCTGATCGCCGCGGAGGGAGACGAGGCCCGCGGCTCGGCCCGCAGTGTGCCTAATGTGGACGTGAAGCTGGTCCTGGACCGTTGTGCCGGTTTTCTGGTTCGTCACGGTGGACATTCCCAGGCGGCCGGGATGACTCTGCGGTCCCGTGACATAGACGATTTTCGCGTGGCCTTCCTCAATGAACTTCTGGCCGAGCCCTGTTCTGGCCCCGTGCCCGAGGGGTACGACCTGGATCTGTTCTTGGACAGCATGGGGTCCAAGGAGGTCGCCCGCCTGGTGGGCGAGTTCGAGTTCCTGGAGCCCTTCGGTTCCGGCAACCGCAAACCGGTCTTCCTCTGCGAGGGTCTACGTTTGCAGAAACCACCCACCTACCTGAGTGGCGGCGCCCACCTGCGTTTCGCCTTTCGCGGTCCAGCCCGCGGCAAAGGCAACGACACACCGGCCTTGAGCCGCGAGTTCGTCTCCTTCGGCAGTGGAGACGCCTGGCGCCGGATGCTGGAGGCAAAGAACTTCCAACCCCGGGATCTGCTGGAATGCCAGTGGGATATCCTGTTCCAGATCGGCCGCAGCACCTTCAGACCTCGCAACGGGAACTACGATCCCGTGCAGCAACTCCTGGTCGATATCCGGCCCGCAGTGAACCAATGAGTCCCCGTGGGCAGGCAGTGGATGTCGATCTCAAAGCCATGATGGAGACCTTGTGGGGGAAGGTTCGCGTCTATAATCCCCAGGCCGATGAGGACAAACTCTGGTTCGGGTACCGGTTCGCCAAGGCTGCCCACGCGGGCCAGAAACGCAGGAGTGGCCAGCCGTTTTTTGCTCACTCCTTGGTCGTGGCCACCATTCTCGCGGATCTGCGGCTGGACGTGGACACCCTGATCGCAGCCATGATGCACGACGTGATCGAGGACACCGATTACGAGCTGAGGGATATTCGCCAGCGTTTCGGCATGGATGTCGCCCACATGGTCGATGGGGTGACGAAGATCAGCGGCATCCGGGCGGTGAACAATGAGGCCCGCAAGGCGGAAACCTACCGCAAACTGGTGCTGGCCATCGCCAAGGATCCGCGCACGGTTTTGATCAAGCTGGCTGACCGGCTGCACAACATGCGGACCATCAGCTATCTCAAGGAAGACCGCCAGCAGGATATCGCTCAGGAAACCATGGATGTCTACGCACCCCTGGCTAACCGGTTCGGCATCGCCAAGATGAAGTGGGAACTGGAGGACCTGTCCTTCAAGGTCCTGCAGCCGGAGCGCTACTTCGAGATCGAAGCAGGCATCAACCAGACGCGGGCCGAACGGGAACGACTGATCCAGAAAATCGTCACCCCCTTGCACAGAGCACTGGACGAGGCAGGCATCCAGCATCAGATCGGCGGCCGGCCCAAGCATTTCTACTCCATCTACCGCAAGATGGAGGACCAGGGAATCGGTCTGGACCGTGTCTACGACCTGCTGGCCCTGCGTATTATCGTCATGAACAAGACCGACTGCTACCACGCGCTCGGGGTCCTGCACAGTCAGTTTCCGCCCTTGACCGACCGCATCAAGGACTACATAGCGACCCCCAAGGCCAACATGTACCAGAGCATCCACTCGACGGTCCGCCTATCCGGTGGCAAGAACATCGAGGTGCAGATCCGGACCGAGGACATGCATGATCGATCCGAGCTGGGCATTGCCGCTCACTGGCGCTACAAGGAAGGCGGCGGGGCCGACCAGGCTGATCTGGCCGAGATGGTCAAGTGGCTGCGCCAGATAATGTTGTGGGAAGAAGACGAGGCCGATGCCGAGGAGTTCATGGAGACCCTCAAGGTCGACTTCTTTCGGGACGAAGTGTTCGTGTTCAGTCCCGGGGGGGATGTTTTCCAGATGCCCCGCGGGTCCACGCCGCTGGACTTCGCCTTCCGCATCCACAGCGAAGTCGGCTTCCGCTGCATCGGGGCCAAGGTCAATGGCCGGATCGCCACGCTGCGCAGCGAACTGAGGAACGGGGACACGGTGGAGATCCTCACCAGCAAGACGCCTAATCCCAGCGCCAGTTGGCTGGAGGTCGTCAAGACCAGTCGGGCCAAACATCACATCCGCAGATGGATCAAGTCCACCCAGTTCCTGGAAAGCGTCAAGCTGGGCCGGGAAATCCTCGAGAAGGAACTGAAGCGGGCCCATCTCAAGATCAAGGTGGACGAGCTGCTGGGCGTGGCCCAGCAGATGGGATATCCCGAACTCGACAAATTGCTGGCCGCCGTGGGCCGGGGTGACATCACCCACATGAAGGTTATGGGCCGGGTCACGCCCGAGCAGGAATCGACGGCCGAAAAAGTCCTGACCAGGGGCAAGGAGATCTATGACGCCCTGCTGAGCCGTTCGACCTCGGGCGTGCTGGTCGCCGGGGAGGACAATCTGATGGTATCTTTCGCCCGCTGTTGCCAGCCGATTCCCGGCGACGGCATTGTGGGTATCATCACGCGGGGCAGGGGAGTGTCGGTCCATCGGGTGGGATGTTCCAACCTCAACGATCCCAACCTGGGACCCGAGCGGCTTATCGAGGTTTCCTGGAATTCGGCGCCCGATCAGACCTTCATGGTCAAACTCATCATCCAGGCCCTGGACCGCAAGAACTTGCTGATGGACATCAGCAATACGGTCAGCCAGACCAATACCAACATCACCAGCGGGGAGTTCAGCGCCGAAGATGGTCTGGCCAAGGTCACCCTGGTGATCGAAGTACGCAATCTGAACAACCTGGAAAAGATTCTCAAGATTCTGGGCAAGGTCCGCGGCGTACAGGCCATCGAACGCTACCAACTGGGCACCGGCCCGAGTTGAACGAGAGGATAATCCTTGCGCTGTGTCGTCCAGAGAAGTGGTCAGGCCTCCGTCCGGGTCGGCGCCGAAACCGTCGGCCGCATCGAAAAGGGATTGGTGGTCCTGGTGGCCTTCGGACCGGCGGACACGTCCTCCGAATTGGCCTGGATGGCCCACAAACTGCCCCGCCTGCGCATTTTCAACGATCCCGAGGGCAGGATGAACCTGTCGCTGCGGGATGTCGGCGGCGGGATCCTGTTGGTATCCCAGTTCACACTGTACGGCAATTGTCTCAAGGGCATGCGCCCGAGTTTCATCGGCTCTGGCCCGCCGGAGGTTGCGCGGCGGCTTTACGGGGAATTCGGCCGGCTGCTGCGCCAGGAATGGTCCACCGTGGCAGAGGGGGAATTCGGGGCGATGATGCGGGTTTCCCTGGTCAACGACGGACCTGTCACGCTGATCATAGACCGGGAAGCCGACCGAGTGGGCGGGATTGATGAGTGACCCGAAGCACATGTCGCCCTTTCTGGACTGGCCCGACGATCTGATACTGGTTCTGGCGTCCCGCTCCCCGCGCCGCGCTGAACTGCTCGCCGTGGCAGGTATTCCCTTCGAAGTCTGTCCGGCAGGGGATGTCGAGTCGGAACTGGCGGCCTCGCTTGTCGGCCTTCACGGTGACCCGGCTGCCTACACCCTGGCACTGGCGGAGGCGAAGGCCCGGGATGTGTCAGTGCGCAGGCCCGGGCACCTGGTGCTGGGTGCCGATACTGTGGTCGTCCATGAGGGAGACATCCTGGAAAAGCCCCACGACCCGGAAGACGCGGCGCAGCTATTGACACGCCTGGCCGGCCGGCGTCATACGGTTATTTCGGCGATCGCCCTGGTTGGGGGCCCGGCCGGCCGGACCGGTGTATTGGCCCACGAGCAGACCGGGGTCGAGTTTCTACCCCTGACGCCAGCGGCCATCGCACGGTATGTGGCCACCGGGGAACCCATGGACAAGGCCGGGGCCTATGGCATCCAGGGTTACGGGGCGATGATGGTCCGGGGTGTCCAGGGATGTTATTTCAACGTGATGGGTCTGCCCCTGGCCAGACTGGGGGAGTTGCTGACGGGAGTCCTGCCATGAGTTCGTTGCCTTTCCCTTTCCCGGTCGTGGCCTGGGACGACGGCGAGGTCGTTCTGATCGACCAGACCGTCCTGCCGGACCGGCTCGCCTGGCGCAGATGCCCGGACGTTCCCGCCCTCTGCCGGGCCATCGTCGAACTGGCCGTCCGTGGCGCGCCGGCCATCGGCGTGGCCGCAGCCCACGGCCTGGCTCTTTCCTGGCGTCTGTCCGCGGATCGAGGTGGGGACACCACGGCCATGCTGGAGTGCCTGGAAAACGATCGCCGACTCCTGGCGGCCACCCGCCCCACGGCGGTCAATCTCTTCTGGGCCCTTGACCGCGTTGGATCCCTGGCTCGCCGCCTGGTGATCGCCGGTGGCAGTGCTGAGCAGGTCGGGACCGCCTTGTTGGCGGAAGCCCGCAGGATCCTGGACGAGGATGTCGCAATGTGCCGGGCCCTCGGTCGAGCCGGGGCGGAACTGCTGCCGGATTTCGCCACGGTCTTGACCCACTGCAACGCAGGCGGTCTGGCCACCGGCGGTTATGGCACTGCTTTGGGCGTGATCTACGGCGCCAGGGAGGCCGGCAAGACAATCCATGTCTTCGCCGATGAGACCCGCCCCCTGCTGCAGGGGGCCCGGTTGACGGCCTGGGAACTGGCAGATCAGGGTATCGACGTGACGGTGATCTGCGATTCGGCCGCCGCGGCCGTTCTGCAGCGGGGCCGGATCGATGCGGTCATCACCGGGGCGGATCGCATCGCCGCCAACGGGGACGCCGCCAACAAGATCGGCACCTATCCGTTGGCCGTGCTGGCGGACCGCCATGACGTGCCGTTCTACATCGCCGCCCCTGCTTCGACCTTCGACCCGGACACAGCCACCGGCGGGGACATCGTCATCGAGGAGCGCAACCCCGCGGAAGTGCACTGCTGGGCAGAAGTCCGCGTAACGCCCGAGGTTGCCTCTGCCTGGAACCCGGCCTTCGACGTGACGCCGGCTGAGCTGATCACGGCCTTCATCACCGAACACGGCGTCCTGCGGCCCCCTTTCGCCGCTAGCCTGCGGCCGGTCCTTGCCCGCTGACGGTTGCTGGCTTAATCTCCACTGCGGCTGTATTTCCGGGTTTTAGCCTGGTCCGGTTTCCTTGACAAAGTTCTTTCCCTTTGCTAGTTTACCCGTCCTGCGGCGGTCGGGTTTTCCCGATTTATCCGACCTGGCCCAGACTCAAGAATGGGTCAAGAATGTGCCGAGAACTTGTGGGCTACCGGCTCTTCTTGTTGCAGTAAAACAGGTTATGCGACCGCTGAACCCGGCCGGTGCGCCAGCGCGCACGTGTGTTCAGCGGTTTTGATTGACACGGGAACGTCCGTGAGACCGGCATTTCGAGGAGAAAATCCGTGAAGACCTATAGCATGAAGCAGGGCGAAATCGCCAAGGACTGGCTGGTAGTGGATGCCGATGACATAGCCCTGGGCCGCTTGGCCACCCATGTGGCCACTTTCCTGAGGGGCAAGCACAAGCCCACCTTCACGGCCAACCTGGACATGGGCGACAACGTCATAGTCCTGAACGCCGCCAAGGTGAAGATCACCGGGCAGAAGCGCGAACAGAAGGTCTATCTGAGCCACTCCGGTTACATGGGCGGTCAAAAGGTGACAACCATGAAGAAACTGATGGAGAAGCGCCCCGAGGAAGTCGTCCTGCGCGCCGTCAAGGGTATGTTGCCCAAGACCCGCCTGGGGCGCAAACAACTGACTAACCTGAGAGTGTACGCGGGCGAGGACCATCCCCACGGACCGCAGCAGCCGAAGATTGTCGAACTGTAGGGACAGCATGTCCCGCATGTCCCGCAAGACCTGAGCGACGGCCCACGGGCTCCGCTCGCCTGGAGGAAGAAAAGTTGGAAGAAAGATATTACGCCACAGGACGCCGCAAGACCGCCGTCGCCCGCGTCTGGCTCACTCAAGGTTCGGGCCAGATCAAGGTCAACAACCGGACCGTTGAGGAATATTTCGGCGAAGCGGTGCGTCAGCAGGCCTTGAAGCCGTTGACCAGCCTGGGTGTCGAAGGTGAATTCGACATCTGGTGCACAGTCAAGGGCGGCGGGATTTCCGGACAGGCCGGTGCCTTGCGCCACGGCCTGGCCCGCGCGCTGGTGGTCGCCAATGAAGATTACCGCAAACCCCTGCGCAAGCACGGATTCCTGACCCGCGATCCCCGCATGGTGGAGCGCAAGAAGTACGGTCAGCCGGGCGCCAGGAAGCGGTTCCAGTTCTCCAAGCGTTAGACCGTATTCCGTACGGCGCCGCGCTTGGCGACAAAAAGTCCCTTACCGGCCTTTCCGGCCCGGGGGGCTTAAATCACACACCCGGCCGGAGGGGCGGAACAGGTGGCACCTGGCACGATCTTCTCTGGGGTGTTTTTCCATCTCCTATGATGGCCGGGGAGGCTCAACCTTTGTTTGTTGGAGGCAATAATGGCTAACGTCGGTCTGAAGGACCTGCTGGAAGCGGGAGTCCATTTCGGGCACCAGACCCGCAAGTGGAATCCCAAGATGAAGCCCTACATCTTCATCGCCAGGGGCGGCATCTACATCATCGATCTGCAAAGGACCATGCGGGCCCTGAACAAGGCCTGCGATTTCCTCAAGACGGTCGGGGCCAAGGGCGGCACCGTCCTGTTCGTCGGCACCAAGAAGCAGGCCAAGGTCGCCATCCGCGAGATGGCCGAGAAAGCCGGCATGCCCTACGTGACCGAGCGCTGGCTGGGCGGGATGCTGACCAACCACCAGACCATCTACAAGAGCGTCCAGAAGCTCGAAGAGATCGAAGCCATGATGAACGACGGCCGCATGGAAAACTTCTCCAAGAAGGAGCAGCTCGAGTTCAGCCGTAAATTTGCCAAGCTCAACACCAATCTGAGTGGCATTCGCAAGATGAAGGGCGTTCCGGACGCGGTGTTCGTCGTGGATACGGCCGAAGAAGAAACCGCCGTACGCGAGGCCAACAAGCTGGGCATTCCGGTCATCGGCATCGTCGATACCAATTGCGACCCCACCCTGATCACCTATCCCATTCCCGGCAACGATGACGCCATCCGCGCCATCACCCTGTTCACCAGGGTGGTTGCCGATTCCATCGAAGAGGGCCGCAAGACCAAGGACGAGGGCAAGGATCAGGGCGTGGACATGGCCGAGGCGAAGGACGAGCCCAAGGCCGCCAGCGCCACTATGTCCGGTGACGACAGCAAGATCAAGGACGCGGGCGAGACTCCGGCCGCGGCGGTCGAAGCGGTTGAAGCCGCCGAGGGTTCGGAAAAGTCCGCGAACCAGGATTGACGCGATATTAAGTTTGGTCGGGCCGGCCCCTACCGGGGCGGAGCCCCCTTACCGCATATAGCCGGCGATCGTTCCGCCGATCGTTCCAGTAATAGTCAACAACTCTCCCTCCGTCGCCTTGCAGCAGGGTGGGACCGGGAGATCTGGAGGAGTCATGGGAATCACCGCAAAGATGGTCAAGGAGCTGCGTGAGCTGACGGGCGCAGGAATGATGGATTGCAAGAATGCCCTCAAGGAGTGCGAAGGCGACCTGGAAAAGGCCGGCGAATACCTGCGCAAGAAGGGGATCGCCTCGGCTGCCAAGAAGGAAGGCCGGACCACCAGACAGGGCATCGTGGGCAGTTATATCCACATGGGCGGCAAGGTCGGCGTCCTGGTGGAAGTTGCCTGTGAAACAGATTTCGTGGCCCGGACCGACGATTTCCAGGAATTCGTCCACAATGTGGCCATGCACATCGCCGCGGCCAGCCCCCTGACCGTGACCCGGGAAGAGGTCGATCCCTCCTTGATCGAGAAAGAGAAGGAGATCTACCGGGGCCAGATGCAGGAGCAGGGCAAACCCGCCGAGATGATCGACAAGATTGTTGAAGGCAAGGTGAACAAGTACTACAGTGAAATCGTCCTGCTCGAGCAGGGGTACGTCAAGGACCCGGACATGACGGTGGAGGACTATCTCAGGTCCATCATCGGCTCCCTCGGCGAAAACATGCAGATCAAGCGTTTTGCACGCTTCCAGATCGGCAGTTAGCCAGGAGTGCCTCACAGCCCGGGTCTTGCGCCCGGGCTTTTTTTCGGAATTTTTTATGGATTGACCGGCATTCCCCGGGGCCGGCGAATCAGGGATGGATTGCGGTCCCCCTTCTGCGGAACCGCACAAGGAAAGGTCGCGCCCCAGTGAAATTCACGCGTATTCTCCTGAAGTTGAGCGGCGAAGCCCTGATGTCCGACGGTGAGCAGTACAGCCACCGGAAGCTGACCGGTGTGGCCCAGGCCTTGGCCCAGGTCGTGCAACAGGGAGTCCAGGTGGGGATCGTGGTCGGTGCCGGGAACATTTTCCGTGCCCGTTCTGCCAACCTTCAGATAGTCGACCGCGTGACCGCCGACAACGTGGGCATGCTCGGTACGGTGATGAACGCAGCCATCCTGCGCGACTACCTGCGGGCCGAAGGTATGCGGGCCAGGGTCCTCAGCCCCCGGGAGCAGCGTCCGTTGACCAAGTCCTTCGCGAGGGAGGACGCATTGGCCCTGATGCAGTCCGGGTATGTGCTGCTCTTCGCCGGCGGAACCGGCAACCCCTATTTCACGACCGACTCCGCCGCCGCCCTGCGAGCCCTGGAGATCAGCGCGGATGTCCTGCTCAAAGGTACCCAGGTGGACGGGGTCTACGACAAGGATCCCCACAGATACGACGACGCCCGGCGTTATGAACAGCTGACCTACGACGAAGTCATCGATCAGCGTCTCCAGATCATGGACCTCACCGCGGTCACCCTCTGTGCGGAACAGGGACTGCCGATGTTCGTATTCGACATGTCGGATCCGGGCAACCTAGTCAACGTCATCACTGGCGAGCAGCCGGGAACGTGGATCACAAAGGAGAAACAGTCATGAGCGCAGAAGTCAGGGAAAATGCGGGAATGTCCATGGAGAAAGTCGTCGAGACCGTGAAAGGCCGCCTCAGCCGCATCCGCACCGCCAAAGCTACGCCTGCCATCCTCGAGGGGATCAAGGTCGAGTACTACGGAACGCTCACTCCGCTGAACCAACTGGCGACCGTGGCCGTGCCGGAACCCCGCCTGCTGACGGTCAAGCCCTTCGACCGCAGTGCCATCGGCGAGGTCGAAAAAGCGATCCAGGCCGGCAACCTGGGCTTCAATCCAGCCAGCGACGGCATGATGATCCGCATCCAGATTCCGGAACTGACGGAGGAAAGTCGCAAGGATCTGGGCAAGGAGGCCCGGGAAATCGCCGAGGAGGGCAAGATCGCCGTGCGCAAGGTGCGCCAGGAGGCCAACGATCTACTGAAGAAGGAGCAGAAGGACAGCGACATCACCGAGGACGAATTCCACGGCGACCGGGATGAAATACAGAAATTGACC
>CBDUYZ010000031.1:0-14582 GCA_965371575.1 uncultured bacterium | reverse complement strand
TATGGAGTGACGGCGCATGGTCATCCTTCTTTCGAGGGCGGAATATTCGGCCCGTACCGGGCGGGCCCACAGGGGAAACTTAACGTTCCACATTTATAACAGGCTGGATGCCGCTAGCCAAGGGTTGTGCCTCCGAAATTGTGTCTGGTCCATTGGGGCAAGGCGGATGCTTCAAGACCACTTGATTTTTGAGGAATAGCCCTTCTGGTGAAACAATTTTAGCCCCGCCAAAAGCCTAAACATCAAATACAAAGGCCCCCGGGGGCCCTTCGCAACATGCCACCGGCCCCCAACGGACCAGACACAATTTCGGAGGCACAACCCAAGAACCTCATGACCTTGGGCATCTTGGCGTTGAGCCCCAGGCATCGGTCGGTGCATCCGCTGGTCCTGCGAGAGATCCTCCCGAGGAGCCCATTTCGTCCACAAAAATGGACGGTTTTCGAAACCAGAAGCCTGATCGAGGGTAATACACCCCGGAAAAGTAATTCCCCAATTCGGGATTAAAGGTCCTGATGGGGCCCTGAAATGAAAATTCTGGAGACCCAAAAATATGCATATTATTGAAAATAAATAATTTACTGAATATTGGAAGACCAATGTCCCCAACTGCGGGCATCGTACCTGCAATGGTGGGGGTGAAGACATCGATTTCAGAGTGAAAGGAAGACGCCATGAATACCAGAATGAAGAATCAGCACCGCCTCATGATCATCACCGTGATGGCCGGCTTGATCCTGGCAGCCCTGGCCTTTCTTAAGCCGGTTCCCGCCGAGGCCGGCGTGGTCGTCAGGGCCCGTATAGGGCCCGTCGGAGTCGCGATTTCATCGTACAGTCCGCGGGGTGTGATCGTCCAGACGGGCCCCCGGTCCTATCGATGCGACGTCCGGGTGCGCCCCACCAGGCCTGCGTATGGCCGTTATGTCTGGGTGCCGGGTCATTACGAGATGATCCAGTTCAATAAGAACTTCCGCAAGGTCCACCAGGCGAACGGGGCCAAGATGGGTAAGGCCAAGTACCGGCGAACCGGGCTCGACAAGGTCAAAGTCGTGAAACGGCACCGCAAGGCCCACAGGCGCAATCACTATCGAGAGGTCTGGGTGCCTGGCCACTGGGTACGGATCTGATCTGAAA
Organism: uncultured bacterium; assembly: GCA_965371575.1. Classification (GTDB taxonomy): domain Bacteria; phylum Krumholzibacteriota; class Krumholzibacteriia; order LZORAL124-64-63; family LZORAL124-64-63; genus JAGLCY01. The sequence continues at coordinate 13,448 of CBDUYZ010000031.1, read as the reverse complement.
CCGGTACACCCGCCAACCACCCCCGTCCCGAGGTCGGGGGTGGTCTTCCGTCCCGATCCCCATCATACTATTTCTCGCCATTTTCCTCCCGCGGAGTTATTCTCCTGCGAAGATTTGATCCGGGTCAAGCGATCACCCAGGAGGTCGCCGTGCGGACATCCTTTGGGATTTCCATCCTGATAGCTATGGTGGTCATCGCATCGGCTTCCTCCGGGGCAGAAGTTCCGAATCACGCGGTGGTGCTGATCTACCACCACCTGGATGAGGGCACACCGGCTTCCACCAGTCTGTCGCCGGAATTGTTTGCCGAGCATCTGGATTTCCTGGTGGCCCACGGTTACCGGGCCCTGCCCCTGGCGGCACTGGTGGACAGCCTCAGGGTCGGCGGTACGATTCCCGACAGGACGGTGGCCTTCACGTTCGATGACGGCTACCGCTCGGTATACCCCGCAGCCTTTCCCCGGCTCCGGGAACTCGGGTGGCCGTTCACGGTTTTCGTGTGCTCCGACGACGTGGATCATTGCCGGGGGCCGGTCATGACCTGGGATCAATTGCGGGAAATGGCGGCCGCGGGGGCGACCGTGGCGAGCCATGGCAAGTCCCACGGCCATCTTCAGCGTCGCCGGGCGGAGGAGTCGGACCGGGCCTGGCGCGAGAGGACCCGGACGGAGTTGCTGGCAGCCCAACAGCGGATTGGCGAGGAAATCGGCTCCACGCAGGCATTGTTCGCCTATCCGTACGGCGAATTTGATGATGACCTGCGGGAACTGATTAGTGATCTGGGTTGGGCGGCTTTCGGTCAGCAATCGGGCCCCATGGGGGAATCCAGCGATCTGACCCTGTTGCCCCGGTTTCCGATGGCGGGTCCGTTCGCGGCCATGGAGACCTTTCCGGAAAAGGTGGCGAGTCTGCCGCTTCCCGTGCAGGACGTCCAGCCGGCCGGTTCCATGTTGCCGCTCGCGACCGGGGAGGAAGAACACAGACCCAGGTTGCGGCTGACCCTGGGGCCGGGCGATTTCCGAACCGGCCAGCTGGCGGCTTTCGCCAGCGGGCAGGGCGCCGCGGAACTTTCCTGGATTGACGCCGAGGCTGGAATCATCGAGGTGCGGGCGCAGCATTCTCTGCTCCCGGGACGCAGCCGCTACAATATCACAGCGCCGGCCAAGGACGGCCTCCGCTATTACTGGTACAGCCATACATGGATCGTCGGGCAAGCTCACAAGGATTGATCAATGAGGAGAATGGCCATCTGGGTGACCGGCATATTATTGCTGGCGGTCTTTGTGTCGGATTCCATCCATGCAGACCAGGGGCTCACGGCCCCCAGCCATGCACCGTGCCAGGGTCTGCGCTGGGCGCGGTCCGCCGTCACCCCGTTCCAGACCTATGCCCTGGATCAACGGCCGACTTTCCCGGCGGGCCAATTCAGGCATACCTCATTCGGACGGCGTGAGGCGTCCTTGCCCGACTTCACGGATTACCGGGATGTCCATGCCAAGAAATTGAGTTTTTTCGGTTTCCTGTTGCCCCTGGTGGACGAGGAAAACGAGCGGTTGCTGGATCTGCGGACCAGGTTGAACTACATCTACGAACATGTCCGCTGGGAGCATGAGATCGACCGCGAAGACAAGATCTGGCTGCATGATGTGATCGAGGAGTTCAAGATTTCCGAAACCGACGTCCATACGGAGAAATTCTGGGAGATTGCCCTGCTGCGTGTGGATGCTGTGCCTGACCACCTGGTGCTGGCCCAGGCGGCCAACGAATCGGCCTGGGGCACGTCACGTTTCGCCCGGGAAGGCAACAACCTGTTCGGACAGTGGTGTTTCCGCCAGGGTTGCGGCCTGGTCCCGGCAGATCGTCCCGCGGACGCCACCTACGAGGTTGCCCGCTTCAATTCGGTGAGTCACTCCATCGGCAGCTACATGCACAACCTCAACACGGGCCGCACCTACCAGGAATTGCGGGAGATCCGTTCTTCGGCTCGCCTGAAGGGGCGTGAACCGGACGCCAACGCCATGGCCGGCGGTCTGACGAGCTATTCGGAGCGCGGCGAGGACTACGTTATCGAGTTACGGTCCATGATCAGGCACAACGCCGGCGTGATCGAAGAGGCGCGGGCCCGTCTGGAGGAAGGCACCAGTTCCTGACCCCCGATCCAGACTCTCCAGAAACATGGATCCAGACGAAAAGATGGGCAGGATGAGATTGACCCGGGACATCCTTACCCGCATGGCCGCCGACAGGATCCTCGTCCTGGACGGGGCCATGGGCACCATGATCCAGACCTTCGGCCTGGGCGAGGCCGATTTCCGCGGGGAACTGCTGGCTGATCATCCGGTCGATCTCCAGGGCAACAACGACATCCTCAGCCTTACCCGTCCGGACGTGATCAGCGGGATCTACCGGGGTTATCTGGAGGCGGGGGCCGACATAATCACCACCAACACGTTCAACGGTACCTCGGTGGCCCAGTCCGACTACGGGACTGAGCACCTGGTCCGGGACTTCAACATCGCGGCGGCCCGGCTGGCCCGCGCGGCCGCGGACGAATTCACCGCCGCCAATCCGGACCGGCCCCGCTTCGTGGCAGGATCCCTGGCGCCGACCAACCGCACGTGTTCCATCTCCCCGGACGTGAACAACCCCGGTTACCGCAACATAACCTTCGATCAACTGGTCACGGCCTACGGCGAGGAAGCCGAGGCCCTGCTCGACGGCGGCGCCGACATCCTCATGGTGGAAACCATTTTCGATCCTCTCAACGCCAAGGCCGCCGTGTTCGCCGTCGGAGATCTGCTGCGCAGGCGCGGCCTGCACGATTACCCGGTCTGGATCTCCGGCACCATCACCGACGCCAGTGGGCGCACCCTCACCGGACAGACTCCCGAGGCCTTCTGGATCTCCCTGCGGCACGCCGTTCCGGCCGTTTTCGGTCTGAACTGCGCGCTGGGGGCCACAGCGATGCGACCATTCGTCGAGGAGATATCCTGGGCCGCCGATACCCTGGTCTCAGCCCATCCCAACGCCGGTCTGCCCAACGAGCTGGGCGGCTACGACGAGACCCCCGAACAGATGGCCGGCATTCTGGCCGAGTTCGCCGCAGCGGGGCTGCTGAACATCGTGGGGGGCTGCTGCGGGACGACACCCGCCCACATCAAGGCCATCGCCGCGGCGGTCGAGGGTATCCCGCCCAGGCAGGTTCCGGCGAAGAAATCCGGGACATTCCTGGCGGGTCTTGAACCGCTGCACATCGACGAGGATTCCCTGTTCGTCAACATCGGCGAACGGACCAACGTGGCTGGCAGCCGGCGATTCGCCCGCCTGATTCGTGACGACAAGATGGAAGAAGCCCTCGAGGTGGGCAGACAGCAGGTGCGCGGAGGAGCTCAGATCATCGATGTGAACATGGACGACGCCATGCTCGAATCCGTCGAGGCGATGGGAACTTTTTTGAACGTGCTGGCCTCCGACCCCGAGGTGTCCCGGGTGCCGGTGATGATCGATTCGAGCAGGTGGGACGTCATCGAGGCCGGGCTGCAGTGCATCCAGGGCAAGGGTGTGGTCAATTCGCTCAGTTTGAAGGACGGCGAGGATGAATTTCGCCGCCGGGCGCGTCTGGTCAAGCGGTATGGGGCTGCGGCCGTCGTCATGGCCTTTGACGAGCAAGGTCAGGCTGATTCGCTGGAGCGACGGATCGAGGTCTGCCGCCGGGCCTGGAAAATTCTGGTCGAGCAGGAGAGCTTCCCCGCCGAAGACGTGATCTTCGACCCCAACGTGTTCGCCGTGGCCACCGGGCTTCCCGAGCACGACACCTACGCCGTGGATTTCATCGACGCCTGCCGCACCATCAAGGAGATCATGCCCGGCGCTTTGGTCAGCGGAGGCATCAGCAACCTCAGCTTCAGTTTCCGGGGCAACGATACCGTGCGCGAGGCCATGCACTCGGTCTTTCTCTACCACGCCATCGCCGCCGGGCTGGACCTGGGCATCGTCAACGCGGGGCAGTTGGCCGTCTACGAAGAGATAGCGCCGAAACTCATGGAGGCCGTGGAGGACGTGATCCTCAACCGGCGCCCGGACGCCACGGAGCGCCTGACGGAAATCGCGATGGCCACCGTCGGAAAGAAAAGCACGCGCAAAGAGGATATCAGCTGGCGTGAAAAGCCCGTGGCCGAGCGTCTCTCGCACGCCCTGCTGACCGGCGAAGCGGATTACGTGGCAGAGGACACCCTGGCGGCCCTGGAAGAACTGGGCGCCGCCTTGGCGGTCATCGAAGGACCTCTGATGGCCGGGCTGAACAAGGTCGGCGACCTTTTCGGGGCTGGGAAGATGTTCCTGCCGCAGGTGATCCGGTCGGCCCGGGTCATGAAAAAGGCCGTGGCAGTGCTCGACCCCTACCTGGAGGCCACGAAGGACGGGGAAGTGCGCGTAGCCGGCAAGGTGCTGATGGCCACGGTCAAGGGCGACGTGCACGACATCGGCAAGAACATCGTGTCGGTGGTGCTGGGCTGCAACAACTACCATATCATCGATCTGGGCGTGATGGTTCCGGTGGACAGGATCATCGAAACGGCCAAGAAGGAGCAGGTGGACATCGTCGGGCTCAGCGGGTTGATCACGCCATCCCTGGCCGAGATGACCCACGTGGCCCAGGAGATGGATCGGGCCGGGCTGGACATTCCCCTGCTGATAGGAGGCGCGACCACCAGCCGTGTCCACACCGCGGTGAAGATCGCCCCGTTCTACGAGCCGGGCGTGTTCTATGTCCAGGACGCCTCCCGCGCCGTGTCGGTGATCGGGGCCCTGATCAATCCCGCCACCCGCGAAGGCGCCGCGGCCAAGGTGCGCGAGGAATACGAAAAAGTGCGCCTTGCCAGGGAAGCGGCTGCCACGAAAAAGAAACTTATGCCGCTGGCAGAGGCGCGGGCCAATGCCCTGCGGCTGGACTGGTCCGGATATGAACCTCCGCAGCCTGTCCGTCCCGGGTTGCATGTCCTGGAGAACTTTGACCTCGAGAAACTGCGGCCCTACATCGACTGGACTCCCTTCTTCCACACCTGGCGGTTGCCGGGCCGTTATCCCCGAATCCTCGACGACCCCGAAGCCGGTGCCGAAGCCAGACGCCTGCTGGACGATGCACAGACCATCCTGGACGAACTCATCGCAGGTGGTGAGTTGAGGGCGGCCGCGGTCCTGGGTCTTTTTCCGGCCGAAAGCGATGGCGACGACCTGGCCCTGTTCACCGACGACCAACGCTCGCACGTCCTGCGCCGGATACCCTTCCTGCGCCAACAGCGCCGCAGCGCCGGCGACAGGCCGAACCACAGTCTGGTCGATTTCGTGGCGCCCCGGGGTTCGGGGCTGAGGGATTGGGTGGGCGGATTCGTGGTCACCGCCGGTTTGGGCGCTCGTGAGGCCGCGGCAAGGCAGGAAGCGAACGACGACGACTACCGCTCGATCATGGTCAAGGCCCTCGCCGACCGCCTGGCGGAAGCCTTCGCGGAGTACCTGCACCTGCAGGTCAGGCGTGAATACTGGGGCTATGCCGCCGATGAAAACCTCGACAACGATGACCTGATCGAGGAAAAATACCACGGCATCCGGCCGGCCCCGGGCTATCCCGCCTGTCCCGACCACCTGGCCAAGCAGTTCCTCTTCGAGTTGCTTGACGCTGAAGCTAAAACCGGCGTCGTTCTGACCGAAAACTGTGCCATGGAGCCCGCCGCGAGCGTAGCCGGCTGGTATTTCAGCCATCCGGAGTCGAAATATTTCGGGATGGGCCGCATCAACCACGACCAGGTGGCCGATTATGCCGCCCGCGCGGGCATCAGTGAAAAAGAAGCCGCAGGCTGGCTGGCGGCGAACCTGGACTGAATCTCAGGAATCCGAAAGAGAAGCAATGCACGTTATTGAACATCTGGACAAGGCCGACAACCCGCTCTTCAGCTTTGAAATCATTCCGCCGCCGCGGGGCAAGACGGTACGCGACATCATCGACATGGTCGAACAGATCGCCCCGGTGAATCCCCCGTTCGTCGACGTGACCAGCCACATGGCCGAAGCCACGTACGAGGAGCAGGACGATGGCTCCATCAAGCGCAAGGTCAGAAAAAAACGGCCGGGCACGATAAGCATCTGCGGCATCATCCAGAATCGCTACGGGATCGATACGGTGCCCCATCTGCTGTGCACCGGGTTCACTCGCGAGGAAACAGAAGACGCGATCATCGAGCTGAACTATCTGGGCATCCACAACGTGCTGGCGATCCGTGGCGATGAATCCAACTACAACAAGGTGCTGAGCTCGGGAAGGACCAGGAACATCTATGCCAGCGATCTGGTCAAGCAACTCGTCGACCTGCGCGAGGCAAGGTTCCTGGACGACATCGCCAACAGCGAGCCCATCAACTTCTGCATCGGGGTGGGCGGTTATCCGGAAAAGCACGTAGAGGCCCCCAACATGAAGACCGACATCGCGAACCTGAAGGCCAAGGTCGATGCGGGCGCGGACTACATCGTGACCCAGATGTTGTTCGACAACGCCGCTTTCCACCGCTACGTGAAGCTGTGCCGTCAGGCGGGCATCGAAGTGCCGATCATCCCGGGTATCAAGCTCATCGACGGCGTGCGCCAGATGTACACCCTGGCCAAGCACTTCCACGTCACCATACCGGATGAACTGGTGGACGAAATCACGGAGTCGCCTGGCCACGTCAAGGAGATCGGTCGCGCCTGGGGCAGGAAACAGGTGGAGGAATTGCTGGCCGCCGGCGTGGATTGCGTGCATTTCTACGTGATGAACGATGCTTCGTCTTCAGTGGAGATCATTCGGGCACTGACCTGAGCGACCGATCAATTCACGATTATTGGGTTGCAGACCCGTTTTTCGTATTGTAGGATTCTGACCGATAACCCCACGCTGGAGCGCACGGCCACAAGGATGTGGCCTCTACAAATGCTGAAGGGATTCAGGTCGCGCACCATGCCCCCAGACCTACCGGTATGTCGTTTACTATTCGTGCACCAGGATCCGGCCCTGGCCAACCGTATCCGCGGTCTGTTGGGGTGCTCGGGTTCCGGCGAAGACGAGTCCGGCTTCCGTGTGGCCCACCTGACCCATCTCAACGACGCGCTTACTTACCTGAAGATCAGCCCGGTGGATCTGGTCCTGATCGGGCCCGATCCAGCGGGCCTGGGCCTCGTGGAATCCATCGGCGAGTTGAGCGACAAACAACCCGAAGTGCCCGTCGTCGCCCTGCTGACCTCGCCGACCGAGGAGGAACGCAGAGCGGTTCGCCAGGCGGGGGCCCGGGAATGCCTGTCGTCGGATGAATTCGATTTCAAGACCTGGACCCGGACCTTCGAGTTCTGTCGGCGGGAGATGACGCTCGGCCGGGAGCTGGCCGAGGTCACCGCCCGTCTGGAATGGCTGGTTCACACGGATGCCTTGACCGGTCTGCTGAACCGCAAAGGCATGGAACGTGCCATCATGGCCGAATTGGCCCGCTGTCGCCGGGAAAAAGACGAACTCATTATCCTGCTGGTGGATCTGGATGATTTTTCCCGCATCAACGCCACCATGGGCCACGGCGTCGGGGATCTGGTGCTGGTGGGGGCGGCACGCCGCATCAAGGAATCTGTCCGGGAGCAGGATCAGGTCGGGCGCTGTGGAACTGATCGCTTCGTGATCATGCTGTCCGAGGCTGAAATAGCCACCGGAGAGGTCCTCGCCGAAAAGATCCGCCTGGCCATCAGCCGCGATATGATCATGGCCGGCGGTCAGTCGATCACCACGACGGCGAGCCTGGGTTTGGCGAACGTGAGTTCCACTTGCCTGTCCTTCAACGAGGTGCTGGCCCAGGCCCATTTCGTACTCCAGCGCAGCAAGCTCAAGGGCAAGAACCGGGTGGCCCGGGCGGCCAGCGTGGAGGAGGCCGGCATGTTCTGCCCCGTGTCGGCGGGCCCGGAGATGGTGCGCGCCCTGCTGATAGGCGACGTGCTCGAGGTATCCAGCCAGCCCATCGTCAACCTCGCCGACGGCCGCATCGTCTCGCGCGAAATGCTGATCCGCGGGCCCGAAGGGCCCCTGCGCCGCCCCGACGACCTGTTCAGCTTCTGCCAGGAGAACGACATCACCACCGCCGTGGATCTGCGCTGTCTAAAGCTGTGCGCGGCGGCGGCGGGACGTTTCGAGGCAAACGGACACTTCCATGTGAACATCATGCCGGCCACCCTGCTACAGACCGAGGCGGAAGAACTGATCCGTGTGCTCAGCGTCAACGGCACCGACGGCCAGTGCTGCCTCGAAATCAGCGAGCAGCAGCTGCTGGGCGATCCCTCGGTACTGGTGCAGCATGTCAGGGCCGTGCAGGAGGCGGGCATCAAGATCGCCATCGACGACGTGGGCTTCGGCAACAGCGGCCTCGAAGGTCTGGTCATGCTGCATCCGCAGATCATGAAGATCGACAAGCGCCTGGTGCGTGGTCTTGCGGTCGATCCGGAAATGCGCAAGGCTCTGACGCGGATGCTGAAGGTGGCCGACGTGCTGGAGGCAGAGGTCGTGGCCGAGGGCATCGAGAATACCGAGGATTACCACATCCTCTTGGATATGGGGGTACGCCTGGGTCAGGGTTTCCTGTTCGGCCGGCCAACCCTTTGTTCGCGGGATGCGGTCTTGGACCGGCAGCAGAAACAGGAAAAACCCGGGAAGAGCGCAAAACCTTAATAGTCCCTGCTAGCCCTCGAGAACCCCGATTTCCATTTCCACCGCTTCGAGAATCGCGCAGGATCTGACCAGTTCCTTCATCTCCGTATGGTCGGGGTAAAGCGACCGGTCCTCGTCCAGGAATTCCACCTTGCTCCGAATGACCTTCCTTGCCGTACTTACGCCGCGGCCGGGTTGGAAGTCCCGCAGATCCAGGGCCTGGGCCGCACCCATGAATTCAATACCCAGCACGCCGTAGGCATTGTCCAGGATCTGCTGGTTCTTCAGCGCGGTGTTCATGCCCATGGATACGAAATCCTCCTGGTCGGCCGCTGCGGGAATCGAGGCCACCGCAGCGGGGGCGCACAGCATGCGCTGCTCGACGATCAGGGTGTCGGCGGTGTACTGACTGAGCATCATGCCACTGAACATGCCGGCGCCCCTGGTCAGGAAGGCGGGCAGGCCGGCGCTCAGGGCGGGGTTCAGCAGTCGGTTCAACCGCCGCTCGGAAAGGACGCTGATTATGGTGATCGCCTGACCGGCCAGCTCCATGGGCAGGGATACCGGGGTGCCCTGGAAATTCGCCCCCGTCTGGAAGGTACCCGTTTCCGGGAAGAAGATGGGATTGTCGCCCACGCCGTTCAGTTCGATCTCGACCTGGCTGCGGGCGTAGGCCACCGCGTCGTGGGCTGCGCCGATGACCTGGGGAGTCGAGCGCATGGAGTAGGCATCCTGCACGCGGGTCTTGACCTTGCCGGTCAACAGGTCGCTGCCTTCGAAGCACCGGCGGATGTCCGCGGCGCTGCGGATGGCCCCGACAAAGCCCCGCACCTGGTGCAGGGGTGCCTCGTAGGGCTTCATGTTGGCCAGCAGGGCCTCCAGCGACATGGCGGCGGCGATCTCGGCCTGCTTCAGCCAACGCTCCATGTCGTACAGGTGGATGGCGCTCATGGCCGTCAGCAGGTTCGAGCCGTTGATGGTGGCCAGGCCATCGCGGGCCTCCAGGCCGGGCACGGGGATGCCCGCGCGGTCCAGGGCCTCGGCCCCGTCGAGTAACTCGCCCTGGTAGTAGGCCCGGCCTTCGCCCATCAGCAGCAGGGCCACCTGGGCCATGGGGGCGAGGTCGCCGCTGGCGCCCACCGAACCCTTCTGGCAGACGAACGGCGTCACTCCCTTGTTGAGCATCGCCACGAGGGTCTGGGTGATTTCCGGCCGGCAGGCTGAGCGGCCGTGGGCGTGTACGTTGATGCGTCCGGCCATGGCCCCGCGCACGTATTCGATGGGTGCCGGATCACCGATACCCGCAGCGTGGTTGTAGATCAGGTATTTCTGGAACTGGCATACCTGGTCATCATCCAGTACGATCTCGCTGAACTCGCCGATTCCCGTGTTGACGCCGTACATGATCTCGTTGGCGTCGATCTTTTCATTCAGCAGGGCGCGGCACAGCTGGATACGCTCCAGCGCCGCCTTGGGCAGTTCGACCTGCTCGCCGTGGCGGGCGATCGCCACCACCTTGTCGATGGTGAGTTGTGAACCGTCAAGGATGATGGCCATCGGGGATCTCCTTGCCAGGGTATCTGGGGTTGCAGAATTACACTGTCAAAAATGTTCATTTCCCGGTTACTTGTCCAGCGGGTAAAGTCGGTGTAAATTCTACGGAAACACGGTGGGTGGATTTCCTGCGGCTTGGGTGGGAATTTTCAACGGAGAAGCACATGGCAGGCAAAGCATTGATCACCGGCATCACGGGCCAGGACGGCTCCTATCTGGCCGAACTGTTGCTGGACAAGGGCTACAAGGTCTTCGGCATGGTGCGGCGCTCCAGCACCGAAACCACCGGTCGGATCGAGCACATCAAGGACCGGATTACCTTACTGCAGGCCGACTTGCTGGACCAGGCCTCCCTGACCAAGGCCCTGGAGGAGGCCTGCCCGGACGAGATCTACAACCTGGCTGCCCAGTCCTTTGTGCCCACCAGTTGGAACCAACCGGTGCTGACGGGCCAGATCACGGGCATGGGGGTGACCCGGATGCTGGAGGCCGTGCGGCAGGTGGTGCCCAAGGCCCGGTTCTACCAGGCCAGCAGCAGCGAGATGTTCGGCAAGGTGCGCGAGGTGCCCCAGACGGAGATGACGCCTTTCCACCCGCGCAGCCCCTACGCCGTGGCCAAGACCTACGGCCATCACATCACCGTCAACTACCGGGAAAGCTACGGGCTGTTCACCGCCTCGGGCATCCTGTTCAACCACGAGAGCCCCCGTCGCGGCCTGGAATTCGTCACGCGCAAGATCACTGACGGGGCGGCACGCATCAAGCTGGGACTGGCCGACGAACTGCGCCTGGGCAATCTGGAAAGTCAACGGGACTGGGGTTATGCCGGCGACCATGTCCGGGCCATGTGGCTGATGATGCAGCACGACACGCCGGACAACTTCGTGATCGCCACCGGCAAGACGCACTCCATCCGGGATTTCCTGGACATCGCCTTTGCCCATGTGGATCTGGACTGGGGGGATTTCGTGAAACATGATCCGCGCTGTCTGCGGCCCGCGGAGGTGGATCAGCTCATCGGCGATTCCAGCAAGGCGAAGACGATTCTGGGTTGGGAGCCGACGGTCGATTTCAAGAGTCTGGTGACCATGATGGTCGATGCGGATCTGAAACTGCTGGGCGGGTGACCGGGTTTTTCAAGAGCCTGTTGATTTGAACTACTGATCGAACTGGTATTCCGCGGTCGTACCGAAGGCCATCAGGACGCTGGCCATGTAGACGGGTCGCTCCAGCATCATGAAATGACCCGTTCCCCCCATCCGCTTGAAGCTGAGTGAACGCGCCTTGCCGAAGCCGTAGCGATCCAGCATGTGCCGGCTGTTGTCCTTCCCCGGAAACATCAATTCACTGCCGACAACGAGCATGGGCACCGGCAAGCTGTAGAGCTGGTCGGAGAGGTCAAAATCGAAACTGCTCATCAGCAGGGAGATGAAGGTCGCGCTGTCGGTGCGCAGGGCCGTGTCCACGATGCGCTCGGTGACTTCCTGGTTGGGTGTCATGTTGACGAATCGTGAATAGACAAACTGATCGTAGTTGTTGGCCAGTTCTTGACCAACGGCGGCCTTCTGTTCCTGGCTGGCCAACTGCAGGGGGGCGGTGTCCAGCAGGATCAGCCGGCTCACGTCGGCCGGGTAGTCGATGGTGTAGCGGAGGGCGATCATGCCGCCCATGGCGTGTCCGACCAGGGTAGGGTAGGCGATCCCCTGTTCCTCGAGGAACACAGCCAATCGCTCGGCTTCCTTTTCGACGGTCGGATCGACGATGGGCCGGGTCCGGCCGTGGCCCGCCAGTTCGAAGGTCCAGACCTTGAAGGGCCCCTTCAGATAGGGCAGACATTCGTCCCAGATGTCGGCGTTGCTGCCCAGGCCGTGGATCAGGACCATTTCATTCTCACCCCAGCCTTCGATAATCCGCGGGGGATCCTGCTGGCCCTGTTCCTGGGCGGCGGCGGCCACCGCGAGAGCGGCGGCCACGGCCAGCGCGACAGCAATGGTCAGCACCGTGCGCCGGACGGGTGCCGGGAATCCATGTGTGCGTTCGGTCATCATCGATTTTCTGCTCCGGGTTCCTCGGGTACGAAATAAACGCTGCCGTCGACGGCCTGCTGAACCGGTCCGTCGTACAGCTCTCCCACCAGGGCGGCCAGGTCCAGCGCGGCGGCGTCGGGGTACTGGTGGGTCAGCACCACCAGAGCGGGTTGGGCCGAGGCGCACAATTCACCCACCTGGGAAACGGTCATGTGGCCGGCGGTAGCCAGATGATCCGGTGTCGAACATTCGACCACCAGAAGGTCGGCTCCGGTCGCAGCTCTATTCAACTCCGCGCAGGGTCCCGTGTCCCCGGAAAAAACCGCGGTGTGGTTCGCTGCGTCGGAAAAGAGGTAACCCAAGCTGAACCGGGCCAACCGGTCCTGGTTGTGGTCGACCTGGAAGGGCCGCACCGAGCCTCCGCCGGGAATGGGCACCGTCATGCCGGGGCCGATCTCCGTCACCTCCAGTATTCGCCGCCTGGGTTCCAGCCAGGTCCCGTAGATGTCCTTCAGCCTGTCGAGGTAGGACGCCAGCCCGGGTGGTCCGAACAGCTTCACGGGATCTGTCCGTACCGGCATGGGGGAATGCAGGGCGAAGAGCAGGGGCACCAGATCGGCGCAATGGTCCGGGTGCAGGTGTGTGAACAACACCAGGTCGATGTCGTCCACACCCCGGGGGGCCTGGCCGGCCTGGACCAGGCGGACCAAGGCGCCGGGCCCTGGATCCAGGAGGATGGATTGGCCGTCCACGGTCACCCAGTAGGCGGCCGCATTGTGGGTGGGAGTGGGTATGGCGCCGCCGGCGCCAAGGATGTGGAATCTGATCATGAACATAAAGGAATAGAACAAAGGGGTACCGTCAAGGTTCGGTACTTGTTTGCGTCGGCTTTTGAACTGACGAGGTGTGCGGGGCCGGGCCTCCGGAAGACTTCCCAGGGGTGTCCTTCGAGAGGAGCTAATTCAGGCGGCGACAGTATTTTCGGGACCGCCGCAGGGCCAGCCGTATCGCCGGGAATCTCTCCTTGTGAACAACTAATATCAATTTCTCTGGTTATTTGGCAAGTAATTGAAAATATTTGGGATTATCACGATTATTTCTTGCTCTTTTCGCCTTCTGTTCGTATATTGAATGCACCTCCCGAAACCCCAATCAGGAGG
>CBDUYZ010000030.1:0-14949 GCA_965371575.1 uncultured bacterium | reverse complement strand
AGGCGGTTATCATGATCCGGGCCACCATCCTGCGAACCGATCCTCCTTAAACCTTCCTCCAGCAAACGCCTCATGGACTGAAAACTTCGGCTTTTTGGTGCGCTCATTGTCGAATTCTCCGGAATTTCCAAAGTTGGTTAAAAATGCCTATAAAAAATAGGCAATAGATACGTAAAAATACCACATAACACCATGGCGAGCAAGTTCCTATCTTTGCCGATATGTAGGGTTGAATCCCGAAAGAGGTTGCCATGTTCGATCTGAACAGACTAGTCAGTGCGGAACCGAGTTTGGATCCTGCCTCGCCAGGATTCCTGGAGGGGCTTTTCAACAGTATTCCGCTGGGAATCTTTGCTGTTGATGAAGACTTGAGAATTACCGCCGTCAACGACGCGGCCCTGGACGTCCTTGAAATCCCGCGCCGCCGGGCCATTGGAAAACCGTGCTGTGATGTTTTCCGGGGCACGGCCTGCAGGGACGGATGCGCCCTGAGGCAAACCATGGCCTCCGGCGAGCCCGTAGTGAATCTACGCACGAGGCTCAGGGATTCCCTGGGCCGGCACATCCCGGTTTCCCTGTCCACTTCGACTTTCCGGGATAAATACGGCGAGGTCGTGGGCGGGGTGGCCACCCTTTTCAATTTGAGCCGGGAGAAGATGCAGGAAAAGGAATTCGGTAGGCCCAGCCCGTTCCAGGACATTGTGACCGGCGATCCGCACATGAGGCAGTTGTTCGATGTCCTGCCGACGATTTCCCGCAGCGACACCAGTGTACTGGTGGCCGGCGAAACCGGGACGGGGAAAAACCTCCTGGCGAAAACCATTCACCAGTTGAGTTCCCGGGCCGACGGTCCTTTCGTGACGGTCAATTGCGCCGCTTTGCCCGAATCCCTTCTGGAATCCGAACTGTTCGGGTACAAGGCCGGAGCCTTTACCGGCGCCGTCCGCGACAAACCCGGTCGATTCGCGACCGCCCAGGGCGGAACCCTGTTCCTCGATGAAATCGGAGACATACCCATGGACATGCAGGTGAAGCTGCTCAGGGTCCTCCAGGAAAAGGTATATGAACGGCTGGGTGAGCAGACGCCCATTTCCTGCGACATCAGATTCATCACCGCGACACACAGAAACCTGGAGGAAATGCTTGTCCAGGGGACTTTCCGCCGGGATCTGTACTACCGCATCAATGTCCTCAACCTGGAAATTCCGCCGCTCAGGAACCGTAAGGGAGACATTCCCCTCCTGGTCCAAAGATTCGTGGAAAAATTTTCCCGGTCCGGAAAGAAACATGTGACCGGAGTGACCTCGTCCGCCCTGGAAATCCTCATGAAGCACAATTACCCGGGCAATGTCAGGGAGCTGGAAAACATCATCGAGCACGCCTGGGTGATGTGCAAAGACCATGTGATCGGGGTCGAACATCTGCCGCGGAACCTGCGGCTGATGAACGGCGGTGAGGGTCCGCACAAGGGGATCGGACTTCCTCAGGTCGAGGGGGCCTTCATTCTCCAGGTTCTCGAGCGGAATGGTTGGCACCGCGAAAATACCGCCCGGGAACTTGGCATCCATCGCACGACACTGCAGCGGAAGATCAGGAAACTGGGCCTGGCCTTTCCGCGCATCGACGGCAGGTCAATGGCGCAATAGTACGTCAGTGCCGCGCCCTACTGGTGCGGGTCTGCTTCGGTAGTCCTGAAAAAGCGCTTCCCGGGGTACTCTCTGGCTACGTAACAGGCTGCAGTAAAACAATATAAAATTTCCCCGCGAACGTGCTCCCCGGTTCATAAATTGCCACTGATGAATAAAATTCCGAGGGGCCGTCCTCTTGACCATGATCCGATACCAGGAGAATTGAAATGTCCCAAGAATCCGCTTTCAATCCATTCTCGATTGCGCAGACCGAATTCGACAGGATCGCCGATCTGATCGGGCTGGATGAAGGAGCCCGCCAAATGCTCCGATCCACCCAAAGGGAGTATCACTTCAACATTCCGGTCCGGATGGATGATGGGGCTGTCCAGGTTTTTCCGGGCTACAGGATCCAGCACAACGATGCCCGGGGCCCCTGCAAGGGCGGCGTTCGGTTCCATCCCCAGGAGACGGTCAACACGGTGCGCGCCCTGGCGATGTGGATGACCTGGAAGTGCGCCGTCGCCGATCTGCCTTTGGGCGGCGGAAAAGGCGGGGTCATTTGCGATCCCCATAACCTGAGCCCCCGTGAACAGGAAATGCTGTGTCGGGGGTGGGTGCGGCAGGCCTCTGGCAACGTGGGCCCGGTCCGCGACATACCTGCCCCCGACATGATGACCAATGCCCAGCATATGCTCTGGATGCTGGATGAATACGAAGTCATCGCCGGTGGACGGCATCCGGGGGCGTTCACGGGGAAGCCGGTGGGTATGGGAGGATCCCTGGGCCGAACCCAGGCAACTGGTTACGGGGTGGTCTACACCCTGCGGGAGGCCCTGAAGGAACTGGAAATCAAACCCCAGGACACGATCGCCAGCGTGCAGGGCTTCGGCAACGTAGCTCAGTACGCCATAGAACTGTATCACCGCCTGGGCGGCAAGGTGGCCTGTGTATCCTGTTGGGATCATATTGACGAAGTATCCTACAGCTACGTCAAACCGGATGGCATTGATCTGGAGGAACTGAGATCCATCACGGATCACTTCGGGGGCATCGACCAGCCGAGGGCCCGGGATCTCGGCTACAAGGTCCTGCCGGGTGAGGCCTGGTTGTCACAGGAAGTTGATGTCCTCATTCCGGCGGCCATCGAGAACCAGATCACCGCGGAATCGGTGAAGCTGATCAATGACCGGGTGAAGATCCTGGCGGAAGGTGCCAATGGGCCCACGGCGCCCGAAGCGGACCCGTACCTCAAGGAAAAGGGCGTCTTCGTGATACCCGATTTCCTGGCCAATGCCGGCGGCGTGACCTGCAGTTATTTCGAACAGGTCCAAAGCAACATGAACTACTACTGGGAGCTGGGAGATGTTCTCAGCAGGCTGGATATCAAGATGACCGCGGCCTTCTACGCCGTTTTCGATCTATCGAAAAAGAGGGACGTATCCATGCGGGATGCGGCATATATGCTGGCCATCGATCGGGTCGCCATGGCGTGCCGGGACAGGGGCTGGGTCTAATGGACGTGAAACGGAATGAACCGCTGCCGGTATTCAGCCGGGGTACCTGGGAATCGGGGGAAGTGGTTTCGAGGATCGGACGGGGGGAAATCGGCGGCAAGGCCACCGGGCTGGTCTTGATGGCCGATGCCCTGCTGGCCAAGGTCGATCCGGACGAGTTTCCTGATTTCAGGATCACGATTCCCCGCATGGTCGTTCTGCCGACCGGGATGTTCGATTCCTTCATGGATTTGAACGGTCTGTGGGATCTGGCGCTTTCGGACGTTTCGGACAGCAGGATCGCCCAGGCTTTCCAGATGGCCACCCTGCCTCCGGAATACCTCGGTGATCTGCGGGATTTCATTTCCCAGGTGGAGGCCCCCCTTGCTATTCGGTCGTCCAGTCTGCTGGAGGATGCCCTGGACCATCCGTTCGCCGGGGTCTATTCCACGAAAATGATCCCCAACAACCAGCCGGATGTCGATACCCGGTTTCAACGTTTTGTCGAGGCGATCAGATTCGTCTATGCCTCCACCTATTTCAAGACGGCAAAAAATTATTTCCAAGGCTCAGGTCTGGATCATTCCAGTGAAAAGATGTCCCTGATCGTCCAGGAAGTGGCCGGCAACCGTTACGAGGACCGATTCTATCCCAGGCTTTCAGGTGTCGCCCGGACCTTCAACTACTACCCGAGCGGCGGCGCCAAACCTACCGACGGTGTCGTGAACCTGGCCCTGGGTTTGGGCCGGCAAATCGTCGACGGCGAATTGTCGTGGGGCTATTCTCCACCCTATCCCGCCGCGCCGCCGCCGTTCAACGACGTCGGAGACAGGTTGCGCAACACCCAGACCACGTTCTGGGCCGTCAGCATGGGTACGCCTCCGCCTCCGGATCCCATGGGCGAAACCGAATTCCTCATGAACCCGGATCTCGCCCAGGCGGAAATGGACGGGGTGCTGGATCACCTGGTTTCGACCTATGACCACCAGTCCGACAGGCTTCGCCTGGGCCTGGGTTCCAGGGGCCCGCGGGTCCTGGATTTCGGACCCCTGCTCGTGGGGAAAACCCTCCCCTTCAACGACCTGATCCGCAAGATCCTTCCCCTCGCCGAAAGAACCGCGGGCTGTCCGGTCGAACTGGAGTTCGCGGTGGATTGCGAGCAGTCCGGTCTGCACCGTCTGTGTCTCCTTCAGATGCGCGCCATGGTCATTCCCCAGGGAGAATCCAGGGTTTCACCAATGGAGCTGAACGCTCAAGGAGTGGTCCTGGCCTCCGAACATGGCCTGGGGCACGGTATGAAAAACGACATTTGCGACATCGTTTTCATCAAGCCCGAGGATTTCCAGTTGTCCAGTACAAGAGCGATTGCTCTTGAAATCGAGCAGATCAACAATTCCCTGCTCACCGCCAAGAGGCCCTACCTGTTGATAGGTTTCGGTCGCTGGGGCAGTGCTGATCCCTGGCTGGGCGTACCCGTCGATTGGGGCCAGATCAGCGGCGCCCGGGTCATAGTTGAATCATCCTTCAGGGAATTGAACCCGGATCCGAGCCAGGGATCGCATTTCTTCCACAACCTGATCAGCTCCGGGATTTTCTATCTCACCGTCAGAGGCCGGGGCAGCAGCCGCATAGACTGGGACTGGCTGAATGAGCAGACGATGGTCCAGGAAACGGAATTCCTCAAACACGTCGGATTGTCGCAACCGCTATTGGTCAGGATGGACGGTTTGGCGGGTCTGGGCGTAATCACCGCGGGGATTGAGTCATGAAAGATACCGAGAAACTCATTGGAAACCTGCAGGAACGAGCCAAGGAATTACGTTGTCTCTATGAGGTCGAAAAAGCGCTCAACGACGTTAACCGCCCCCTGTCGGAAGTCATGCGGGAAGTCGTCGAAGTCATCGGTCCGGGCTGGCGGTTCCCTGAAATCTGCGTGGCGTCCATCGAACTGGAAGGAGAAGTGTTCGAATCCAAGGGCTTCAAAATGTTTCCCGGCGTCCTGGATACCGCCATATCGGTGCAGGGCGAGTCCGTCGGCAGACTGCGGGTTTGTTACACGGAGGAATGTCCCGCCGCGGACAAGGGGCCCTTCCTGGAGGAGGAGGTCCAACTGCTCGAAAGCCTGGCCGACCGGTTGGGGCACTATCTCCTTTTCAAGAAGCTCCACCGCATGGGCAAGAAATGGCGAGAGCTGGAAACGATGTCCCCTGAGGCTGGCGAGGAGAGCTGGCGCGTCATAATCGATCTTCTGCGGGAAACGGATGACGCCCTTTTCCTGCGGAGTTCCCGCAAAATGCTCAATTTCCTCTGCTCAATTGGCATCTCTGAAGCCCAGACGATGTTGAAGCAGATCGACAGGGAATATGATCCCCAGGAAACGGGGACCGGTGAGACGAACGTACCGGAAGAGTGGAGCGCCACAGACAATTCGTTGTTGCTGGAAGGCGCACCGTTCCATCTCGCCGCCAAATATATTACCGGCGAGGAAATCATCTTCTATGTCCAGAAATGGATCCAGGAAGACAAAGCTGCTTCGTTCCTGAATGTTCTGGACAATCCCCGGTCCACCCTCAGCGAAATCCAGGAAGCCCTGCGAAGGTTCCAGCAGGCCGCCCAGGACGGGGGGGGGCTGCCCGATTCCACGATGAAAAGCGTGGGGGTTTCCCTGACCCAGAGGGTCTTGACAGAGCAACTTGATTTCGTGAAAACAGCCAAAGACCATGTCGGGGTTTCGTTTTTCAGGGACCTGATGGACCGCATCATCATGCCCACCGAATGCCATGGCAAACTGGGCGGCAAGGCGGCGGGGATGTTGCTGGCCCATTGCATTCTGAAGAGCCGGGGCGGCGCGGCTAGGAAGATGGCCGGGGTTTTTAAGGACGAGGTGATCGGCGACGCGGAGGGTGTCGACTGGGCACTGCTTTCAGAGGTCAAGATTCCCCGGACCTGGCACGTGGCGTCGGACGCCATACTCGATTTCATCTCCTACAATGATCTGGAAGATATCCTCCACCAGAAATACAAATCCATCGATGAGGTCCGTCGCGACTATCCAAACATCATCCGGTTGTTCAAGAGTTCCTCCTTTCCCCCCGGCCTGGTCCACGGTATGTCGGCGGCCCTGGATGATTTCGACGGCGTGCCGATCGTTATCCGCAGTTCGAGCCTTTTGGAGGATCGGGTCGGCACCGCCTTCTCCGGAAAATACAAAAGTCTTTTCCTGGCCAACCAGGGCACAAAAAAGGAATGCCTCAGCGCCCTGCTGGACGCCGTTTCGGAAATCTACGCTTCCATGTTCGGGCCGGACCCGATCGAGTACCGGGCGGAACGAGGTGTCCTCGAATTCGATGAGCAGATGGGTATCCTGATCCAGGAAGTGGTGGGAACCCGGAACGGGAAGTATTTCTTCCCCGCTTTCGCGGGAGTCGCATTCTCGAAAAACGAATTCCGGTGGTCCCCCAGGATCACCCGTGACGACGGCCTGGTGAGGCTCGTGCCCGGTCTGGGGACGCGGGCGGTGGATCGTACGGGTGACGACTACCCGGTACTCATCGTTCCGGGGCAACCCGAGCTCCGGGTCAATGTAGCGGTCGATGAGATCCTCAGGTATTCGCCTAGCCGGATGGACGTGATCAACCTGGAAACCAATTCCTTCGAAACGGTCGAGGTGGACAAGTTGTTGAAGGAACTGGAAGGAAGGTACGTCGGGCTTCCGATGGTATTTTCCGTTCTGAAGGACGGTAGGCTGGTCAAGCCTGTGAGCATCCTGTTGGATCCGGAAAAGGAGCGGATCTTTCCCACCTTCGACGAAATCCGTTCGGACAGGAAGTTCCTGCCCCAGTTGAAGGGGCTGCTCAAGGTCCTGGAAAGAACGTTGCAGACTCCCGTCGACGTGGAATTCGCCCATGACGGGGAGAACCTCTATCTGCTCCAGTGCAGGCCGCAAAGCCAGGCGGCGATGGCTCCTCCGGCGCCCATTCCCCAGGATGTTCCCGCTGAGGACATCATATTTACGGCGAACAAGTTCGTCAGCAATGGCCACGTGGATGATATCACCTATCTGGTTTATGTGGATCCGGAGCGCTACGGGAACCTGGCCACAAAGGCGGAAATGAAGGCGGTGGGTCAGGCAATAGGTAAACTCAACAAGCTGCTGCCGAGAAAGAAATTCATCCTGATGGGACCAGGAAGGTGGGGCAGCAGGGGAGATATCAAGCTGGGCGTCAGCGTTACCTATGCGGACATCAACAACACGGCCATGCTGGTCGAGATCGCCCGCAAGAAAGGCAGCTATGTCCCCGACGTGTCCTTCGGAACCCATTTCTTCCAGGACCTGGTGGAGGCGGGCATCGGTTATCTGCCTCTGTATCCGGATGACGAAGGCATCCAATTCGCGGAGCGATTCCTGCTCGGGTCCGAAAACATCCTTCCCGAACTAGTGCCGAAGTTTGAGGAACTCTCGGACGTCATTCGGGTCATTGATACGGCAAAGGCGACAGACGGCAGGATTGTGAAGATTCTCCTGAATGCGGATCTGGACCGGGCAATGGCCTGCATTTCCGAACCCGGGGTCAAGCTGGACAAGGCGCCCCTGCCCGGGAAACAGGACAATCTTCAGCCGATCCAGTACTGGCTGTGGCGAAAACAGATGGCCGAAAGAATCGCCAGGGATGTAGACCGAGCGGAACTAGGCGTGGAATCCATGTACCTGATCGGGAGTGTCAAGAACGCCATCGCCGGTCCGGCCAGCGACATCGATTTGATGGTGCACTTCAGGGGGAGCAAGGAGCAGAAGGCCCTTTTGCTGAAATGGCTGGACGGGTGGAGCCGCTGTTTGTCGGAGGTCAATTATCTGAAGACCGGGTATAGTACAGAGGGTTTGCTCGACGTCCATATCATTACCGATGAAGACATAAAAAACAGGTCCAGTTATGCGGTGAAAATCGGCGCTGTAACGGATGCAGCCTATGAATTGCCCATGGACGCCGACTAGCAGGCGTTTTTCAACAGCCTGCTAGACGAATTCCCGGCTTGCCGACCCGGGGTGATGAGGGTCGAAACGAACCAGCGCCAGTTCGGGTTTCTCAGTGGCCGCGGAGTAGGAAACCGTTCCGTCGAATTGATCCCGCCACTTTCCGGTCAGGTTGCTGCTTTCGTGTACATGGCCATGAAGAGTCAGCATGGGCTGTTTCTCCGCGATGAATCTTTGAATGGCAATGCTGCCTATGTGAACATCCAAAGGGACACGGTCGATCTGCTTGCCGTCCAGGGCCGCCCGGTCGAGGTTGCAGTCGTAGGGCGGGCAGTGGAACAGGCAGATGCCGCGGGTCAGATCATCATCTGCGGCCAACTCAGCCAGCTCCGCGGCAATGGTGGTGAACCTGATGGCCCTGCCCTCGGGACCCGCGGTACGGCGGCCATCCTCCGGTGAAAGGCAGCCCGGATCGACGAACCTGGAAACGTCGTACCGTTCCCAATCCTTCAACAGGAACGGGGAGGGCGGGATGCAGGAATACCCGTAAACCACGAACGGGCCATATTCGACTTTCCTGCCGTGCAGATAGTGGAGCAGGCCCTCCTTTTCACCGTCAAGCAACGAGTCCTCGTGAAAGCGCGGGTCATCGTTCCCCAGGATGACGAACACCCGGGGGTAGTCCTCACCGAGATCCTCCCGGAGACTCCGTAATTCCGGGAAAACAAAATCCAGGAGGAAGTCTTCCTGGGCGGGGGAGGATGTCCAGGAGGAATCCATGCCGTGGGGAAGGAGATCGCCGCCCAGAAAAATGCCCTTGGGAAGTTCCCTGCGGGCCAGCTTGAAGAGGGTCAGATATCGTTTGGTTCGACCATGAAGGTCGGAAACGAAAAAAGAAGGCAACATCTGGACACGCCTGCTGTGGTTAAGGTGATCGGGGTCAGATTGCATCCTTGATGATGGCCAGGATATCGGATTCCACCTGGGTCGCCGTCTCGGCCATGACCGTGCTGTCGCCGAAGACCTGCATCAATTGGCTCGGAAGCATGGTTCCGACCATGGTGTGTCCGTCTTCCTCCCATACGCCGATCCGGCAGGGAAGCGCCAGGTTGACCCGGATGTCCTCGCCGAGGACCGCGGCCGCGTGGTGGGGATTGCAGATCTCAAGCACGCGGCAGGGATACTTGAACTCGACCCCCTTGCTGATCATGATGT
Organism: uncultured bacterium; assembly: GCA_965371575.1. GTDB lineage: Bacteria > Krumholzibacteriota > Krumholzibacteriia > LZORAL124-64-63 > LZORAL124-64-63 > JAGLCY01. The sequence goes on along the minus strand of CBDUYZ010000030.1, from coordinate 5,638 downwards.
TCTGCAGATCATGGGTGTGCAGCAGTCCAAACTGGTGTTTTTCCACGGCGGTCGCCAGATCCTGGACAACGGTCTCGACACTCTTGGGAGTTGATTTGATATGGAACATGTTTTGCTGAGCCTTTCACTTGAAAAATCCGGCACTGGTTGTCGGATGAGATTTCCGGTGGCGATCAGTGCGTGGACAATATATAGCGGTCATTCCTGAAGCGCAGGCTGAGACTATCCTGTCGACCGGTCCATGGTGTAGAATGCGGGAAACCTGTCGCCCCAACCCCGGGAGTTGCCATGCGCCGCACGACCCTGATGCTCGTCCTATTGTCCCTGATGACCGCCCTGCCCGCCGCGGCGGTCCTGCCCGACCGCGACGAACCGGTGCGCACCATCATTCTGATCCGTCACGGCGAATATGCACACGAAAAGGATTGCGACGAGGACAAGGGCTGCGGCCTGGTCGCCCTCGGCAGGCAGCAGGCGCGCCTAACGGCCGACCGCTTGAAAGCCATGCCCATCGTCTTTACCTCCATCCAGGCCAGCGCCATGACCCGCGCCCGGCAGACGGGTGAGATCATCGCCGATCGGTTTCCCGACCTGGAACTGGCCAGCCATCGCGATATCCGCGAATGCACGCCGAACACACGGCGTGTGGACATCATGGCGAGGATGGAACCAGGGGAGGGCGCCGCATGCGAAGCGAATCTCGAGGCTGCCTGGGGGCGCATCTTCGTCCCGGCGACCGGCGGGAACGAGTATGACATTGTCGTCTGCCACGGCAACGTGATCCGCTGGTTCGCCACCCGGGTGCTCGAGGTCGATCCTTTGGCCTGGCTGGGCATGAGCATCGCCAACTGCAGCCTCACCGTGGTGCAGGTGCGCGCGGACGGCTCGAAGAAACTGGTCGCGTTCGCCGACAGCGGGCACATTCCTTATTCGATGACCACTTACCCGGGGACCGAGGCGCCTCAGTAGGGTGCTGTAACCCGCCGGTTGACACCGGCAAATGCGGGAACTATCCTGCCGGTGACCGTTGGGGGTGGCTGTCCCGCCGAAAAATGGGATTCAGCCTGAGAAAAACCCTTGGAACCTGAACCGGATCATGCCGGCGTAGGGAAACGGGCCGCACCAGGCGCCTTCCAAACCAACGGAGGCGCCGTTTTTTGTGGCTTTCACTTTCTCCGCCTGGCCAGCCTCTCGAGGTGCCAGACATGAAGCACGTATTATTTGCCGCCCTGTTCCTGATTCCAGCCGCTGTTGCCTTGGCCGAAACCCAGACAGATCCCGACCGGACCTACGAAGGCGGTGAAGTCGTCGTCACCGCCAGCCGCTATGACGACGACACCCGCATGAACGTCACCAACATCACCCACGAAGAATTGCAGCTGCGCGAACCCGATCTCGAACTGCCGCTGCTGCTGCAGGGCGTTCCCGGCGTGTTTTCCTACAGCGACGCCGGCAGCGGTCTGGGCTACACCTATCTGAAGATCCGCGGCTTCGACCAGCGGCGGGTCGGCGTGCTGTTCAACGGCATTCCCCTGAACGATCCGGAAGACCACCAGGTCTGGTGGGTGGATATGCCGGATCTGGCGGCCAGCGTGCAGGACATCCAGGTGCAGCGAGGCGTCACCAATTCCATCGGGGGCATGACCGCCATCGGGGGCACGGTGAACATCGTCTCGGCGGGTCTGTCACGGACGCCCCGTGGAATGTTCTCCCTGAACGCCGGCAGCTACGGCTTCTCGCGTCAGATGATCAGCTACCAGACCGGCAGGCTGGGCAAGGGTTTCAGCTCATTGATCCGACTCTCGCGTCAGGAGAGCGACGGTTACCGCGATCGCTCGGGCCATGAGGGCTGGGGTGTGTTCTGGAGCGGCCAGTACGAGACGGCCAACACCTCGACCCGGATCAACATCTACACGGGCAAGGAGTTGACCCACCACGCCTGGGACGCCGTGCCCGAGTCGATTCTCGCGGCAAACCGCCAGGCGAACCTGGAAACCTACCACAACGCCGTGGACGACTTTCGCCAGCCCCACTATGAGCTGCACAACACGATCTATTTCAGGGACAACCTCACCCTGACGAACCGGTTCTACTACATCCAGGGCGAGGGGTTCTATGAGAACTACAAGGAAGATGAACGGGCAGGCGATTATGCCCTGGACGGCCTGCCGGGCGTGGCCCCGGACGACGACCTCGACCTGATCCGCCAGAAGTGGGTGCGCAAGGACCACGTGGGTTGGGTGCCCGGCCTGGAATGGCGCCAGGACCGTGGGCGGCTCCTGGTCGGGGGCGACTGGTACACTTTCCACTCCAACCACTGGGGCGACGTGTTGTGGGCCGAGGGCTTCACGCCCGCTGATTTCACCCGGCAGTTCAAATACCATGAATACACCGGCGACAAGGACGCCTTCTCTCTGTACGCCAACCAGCGCTACCGGGTCGTGGGCGGTCTGACCGCGACGGTGGATCTGCATTTCCAGTACAAGGAATACAGCTTCCGGCAGAAGGAGGTCGGCAATTTCACCGGCGACCTGCGCAACGCCTACACGGTGGACTACGACTTCTTCAACCCCAAGGGTGCGCTGCACTGGCAGGTGCCGGGCCTGGTGGCCGGCGGCGAGCTGGCGGCCTACGGTTCGGTGGGCCGCAACCATCGCGAACCCACCGACGGTGAACTCTTCGACACCTGGCAGAGCGGCAGCGACCTCGGCGTACAGCCCCTGTTCGCAATCAGCAGCCAGGTCTTGAAATCAGACGGCTCCGTGGACTACGTCGAATGGTTCGATCCCTACGTGAAGGAAGAGCGGGTCGACGACTACGAGGTCGGCATCTCCTGGCAGAACCCGCACCTGAGCTTTACCCTGGGGGGCTACTGGATGGACTTCCAGAACGAAATCGTGGCGCTCGGGGGAGTCAGCGACGACGGCAGCTCCATCCGTGGCAACGCCGGCCGGACCGAGCACAAGGGTCTGGAGCTGGGCTTGCGGGCGAGGATGAGCGATGGCCATGATCTTTCGCTTGCGGCCTCGCGCAGCTGGGACAAGTTCAAGGAATTCATCCACCACGACTACGACGGATCGGTTCACGATTATTCAGGCAACCCCATTTCCCTGTTTCCGAACCGCCTGTTGATGGTTGCGTGGGATGCGCGGTGGACCCCGGTCGTGCAGAGCAGGGTCCGTCTGCGTGAGGCCGGACGGCAGTATCTGGACAATACCGGGAACAAGGATCGCACCATCGATCCCTGGACCACCGTGGACCTGTCGTTGTGGTTCGACCTTGGTGAAATGGGCCTGCGGTCCCTGGCCGGGGCGCGGACCTTTGTTCACATGAGAAATCTTGGTGACACGGATTACGAAACATGGGGATACTGGGCCGAAGAGAACCACTACACACCCGCCGCGGGGCGGAATTTTGCAGTAGGGATGGATTACTACTTCTGATGAACAACTACGAACCGGAAACCGGCGGGGCCGCGTGTCCCATCTTCCATAAAAAGGGCAAGCGGGCGGTCGTCCTGTGCAACGGGCCGCAGCCGCCGGTGCCCCTGCTCGAATACTGGCTCAACGGCGCCGACCTGTTCGTCTGCACCGACGCCGCCGGCCATCCCTATGATCATCTGCCTAGGGTTCCAGACGTGGTGATCGGCGATTTCGACTCCCTGGCCGGGCGCATCCTGTCCGGGCGCGGCGGACCCAAGTTCCTGCAGGTTGCCGACCAGTACACAACCGACAGCGAGAAGGCCCTGCTCTATCTGGAAACCGAGGGATTCGAAGAAGTCGTTCTTATGGGCGCCACGGGCTGGCGGCTGGACCACACCCTGTTCAACGTGTATCTGGTGGAGCGGTTCGCCGACAGGCTGCGCATCTTGATAGCAGGTCATCACGCCGATACGATCCGGCTGGGGCCGGATACCCAGGTTTCCTGGGATCTGTCGCCCGGGATCCTGTTTTCAGTGCTTCCCCTGTGCGGCGAGGTTACGGGCGTGACCTTCGAAGGCGCCATGTACCCACTGCTGGGTGAGACTCTCGCACCCGGCGGCCCGGCGATGATCAGCAACCGGGTGACGATGTCGCCGCTGCTTATCTCCGTGGGCACCGGTTCGCTGCTGGTTGCCGTCGACCGGGAACCAGGCCCCGATTTCATCGAAGACGCCTTCGAGGACGAGTGATGTGAACTCCCTGGCCGGAGTCGCCTACGCGGCGTTTCTCCTGTTCGTTGTTCTGCGCCTGTTCCGCAAACCGACGACCGGGGCGGTGGATTACATCGTGGCCGGTCGGCGCCTGACCCTGCCCGCCTTCACTGCTTCCCTGGTGACGACCTGGTATGGCGGCATCCTCGGCGTGGGTGAGTACACCTGGACCTACGGCGTCAGCAACTGGCTCGTGTTCGGCGTGCCCTACTACCTGTACGCGGGGGTTTTCGCTTTCGTTCTGGCCGCCCGCGCCCGCCGCTCCCGTGTTCTCACCCTGCCCGATCTTCTGGAAGATCGTTACGGCCGCCCCGCCGCCCTGGCTGGAGCCGGCATCCTGTTCGTGATGACCGCCCCGGCGGCCTACGTGCTGATGCTCGGCGTACTGGTGAATTTCGCCACGGGCTGGCCGCTGTGGGTGGGCGTGGTGTCGGGCACACTGCTCTCGATCGGCTACGTGTTCCGTGGCGGTCTGCGCGCCGTGGTGGCCACCGACATGGTGCAGTTCTTCCTGATGTTCCTGGCTTTCGGTGTGCTGGTGCCGGTGTGCGTGTCGCGCTTCGGCGGCTGGTCGTTCCTGCAGGCGGGTCTGCCGGCGGAACACCTGAAGTGGGACGGCGGCCTGGGTTTCCAGGCTATCGCGGTGTGGTACTTCATAGCCCTGTCGACCCTGGTCGAGCCGGCCTTCTATCAGCGCTGCTACGCCGCCCGCACCGAGAAAACCGCCAAATGGGGGATCGTCGCGGCCATCGGATTCTGGATCGTCTTCGATTTCCTGACCACCACCGCAGGTTTGTACGCGCGCGTTCTACTGCCGGATCTGGCCGACCCGGTGCAGGCTTTTCCGGCTCTGGCGCAACTTGTGTTGCCGGGTTTCTGGCAGGGGGTGTTCACGGTGGGGCTTTTGGCCACCATCATGTCGACGGTGGACAGTTACGCCTTCATCGGTTCGATCACCCTGGGTCGCGACCTGATCGGCCGCTGGCGAGGTACCGGCGCGGAGGAATCGCTGCCGGTGATCCGCTGGAGCCTGCTGGCCACCGCCGTGGTGGCCGTGGTGTTGGCCCTGTGGTTCGGCTCGGTGATCCAGCTGTGGAAGACCCTGGGTTCGATCGGCACGCCCATGCTGCTGCTGCCTCTGATGCTGGCTCATACGCGCCGGCGGGTTTCGGGGGGGTGGGTGCTTGGGTCGATGCTTCTTTCGGGAGGTGTTGCCGTAGCCTGGCTGGTGCTTGGCCAGGGGGGGCCATGGCTGGGGGTGGAGGCGATTTTCCCGGGGCTGGCGGTTTCGGTTGTGGTGCTTGGCACCGGTTTGTCGGGACCGGGAAAATTTCCGCCAAATACCGGGGAATGACCGGACCATCTACTTCTCACATCGTTATTGTTCGAACACACTACTGTCCCAACGTTAATCGAACAATGACAACTGGTTACAAATCTTACTAT
>CBDUYZ010000029.1:0-14974 GCA_965371575.1 uncultured bacterium | reverse complement strand
CTCGCCAGTGCCGCACCGCCTCTTCCCGTTGGTCCTTGCGCAGTAGCTCGTAGAGTTCGTCGTGGGACTGGAAATAATCGGCGGGATCGAAACCCACGAGTGCGGCCTTGTGCCAGTAGCGGCGGGCCAGACCGTCCAGCCGGGCGATATCAGCGGCCAAAAGATTGTTGGAACAGGTGCCCAGCAACAGACGGGAATACGCGTAGACGATCTTGGCCACGGTGGCCGGTCGTTCGGGGCCCGGTTTCCCGGTTCTGAGCCGGGCACGCCCCAGCTGGTTGTGCAGTTCCATGATGCGCCCGGGAGGTAGGGGAAAGGACAGGGAAAGAGCCAGGGGTTTCAGATCGGTCAAAACTAGCTGGATATCGGCGAACTCCTGGACGTTGAGCGCCGGAACCAGAAAACCCCGCCCCATGTCGCTGCCCAGGAATCCCTGGGCCTCCAGGCCCAGCATGGCTTCACGCAGGGGAGTGCGGCTGATGCCCAGGGCGCTGGAAAGACGGGATTCGTTGATGCGCTGGCCGGGGGGCAGTCGTCCGTCGTCGATCCTGGCCAGGATCTCCTTGTGCAGGTCTTCTCGAAGCGGTTTGCGCTGGAACATGGCCGTTTCCTTATCCGGTTGTCTTCATGGAATTGACCGGATTATGGCATCGGCGCCGGGGAAAAACCAGTCTCAGGCCACCACCACCGAATTTTCTTCCGCCGTGACTTCGGTGGGAACGTATTTGTCGGCGTCCCAGTCGTTTTCCCAGGTGTCGTCCCCTATCAGGTAACGAAAACGATACTCCCGGCCGGTTTCCAGGTCCAAGCAGACCTTGAACTCGCCGTTCTTGAGCCGGGTCATGGGAGTGGCGTCGGTTCGCCAGTCGTTGAAGTCACCCACCAGATGGACCTTCTCGGCGTCCGGAGCGGCGGAGGGGGGCAGGCGAAAGGTAACTTTGGTGATGGGGCGGGACTTAAGGTTTCGCTTTTCCAGACTCATCATTATCTCCCGGGTTGGGTCCATGGGCTTGTGAACTCAGCCAATCCGCAATCATGAGTGCGCCGATAGAATATACCCTTTACGACAAGTTGCAAATGATGGACTGAATTTTTTCGGGCCGATTGCCGCTCCCCGGGATATGCGGGAAGGCACGGTCCGATTGTACAGGCCCGACCTGTGCAAGATTATGAAGGTAATGACGTGCAGGGAAGCATAAGGAGTCATGGAGAACGGCCTGAGGGCAAAAATAACGGCCGATCCGATGGGGGCGGGAAAAATGCCCGAAGAGGTGAGATCATGAGTGACATTCGCCATTTGATGGAATTCCGCAAAGGATTCGAAAATACCGGATATACCGATACGCCGTCCCTGAATATGGCCTACTCACACCTATATGATGGTGAGCATGAGGAGGCCGAACGGCGCTTCCAGGAGATTCTCAATGACGATCCCCTGGACTTCGAAGCCATGGCGGGTCTGGCCGTCTGTGTGGCCGAGGACGGGGGCAAGTTCCTGACTGCGGAAAAACTTGCCCGCAAGGCCGTACGGTTGGGGAATAAGAGCGCAGCCGGCTACATCGCCCTGGGTTACATATATCTGCGGGGTGGTCGCCTCGAGGACGGCTACCGCCATCTGATGAAAGCCAAGCACCTGGCCCCCAATGATCCCAGGGTCCACACCGGTTTCGCCCTATATGACCGTGAACGCCCGCCGGTCATCAGCGATCTTTCCCGGCAGCACCCGGTGAACCAGATCCTGGGCGGCACCCGCGCCTACCTGAAATCCCCGACCAACAGGGCGATGGCGCTGGCCGTCCTGACCGGGGGGCTGGCCCTGGTGAGTTCCTTGCTGGCTTGACTCCCCGACATCTTTCTGCCGGGCTCCGGGCTGGTCAACCCGGGGTCAGGCGGAAATGAAAATCCCGGCTGGCCGCGCCCACCAGGGATTCGTATTCCGTCGATCCATAGTAACCCTTCAGGGAAACAGCCACGGGAATGACCATCGGCGACGGTATCCACGTCACCGGCTCTCCGGTAACATCATCCACCACCATCCCGTTTTCCACGGCCCGGGTGGCTTCGTTCAGGCGCAGGCTCCGGACGGCGTGCAGCAGGGCGGACAGTCGGGCCTGGTGAACCGGATCAGCGAAGAAGGCCATGGGCTGAGCCATGCGAGCCAGGTGAAAATGGGTGGGGGTGAAGATGAGACCGTCGAGATCCATCCGTTCGCAAACCACGATCAGGACAGCGACCGTATCCCGCAGCAGACCCAGACCCGGGAACTTCTGCCCCGGCAGCAGCGGTCGGGACAGTTTGAAGCTGGAACTGGCATTCTGGATAAGGAGCCACTCCACCGAGAGGAGGGACCGGCCCGGTTCCAGCTTGCGGTTCACCCGCAGCTTCATTTCCAACACGACCTGGGGATCGGTTTTTCCGGCCTGGATGCTGAGGGTGTGGCCCATGGGATCATCGAGATCGATGGCCACCTGCAACGCCCTGAATCCCCTCTGGCGCAAGCGCTCCATGAGGCCGGTTTCCTCCAGGGCCAGTTCGATACCGTGACGGGAGTAGACCCCGAGGAAACGCGTGTCGGGCATCACACCGGCTCCGCCCAGGTCATGTTCGCTGAGACCCCAGTCATTGTCCGGATCCGCCGTGCGGCCATTTCCGCCGGACGGCTCGGCTGAGGGCGCCTCGTCGGGCTGCAATCCAGGGTGTTTCATCAGGCGGGCCAGTTTGCGGTAGTGGTCGACCGGCAACTCCAGTTCCAGGGGAATGTCCAGTTTGCTGGTGCCGCTCAGCAGCCAGGAAAAGAAACCCGCCCCGTGCCGCCAGGCCATGGGGCCGTAACCCCCCGCGAGCAGAATGACCGTTGGCACCGGGTTCGGGGCGCCGGCCGGCCGGGCCAGGTCCATGACGAACCGGTCCCGTTCCAGCATTCCCTCCAGGGTGATGCGCCAGTCGCCGAGCCGATCATCCACGCTCGGATCACTGCCCGCCAGATAGAACACCAGGCCGGGTTCGAATGACTCGAAAACCCGGGGAAGGTGTTCCCGAATCGCCGCCAGGTAGGCCTCGTCGTCCACATCCGTCCCCAGGGCGATGCTGGTGGACGCGACCGCCCGGCTCTCGCCCAGATCCTGGTTGTGGATGGAAAATGTGTGCACCGTGGGGTCGGCGGCGAAAATCTCCCGCGTGCCGTCGCCGTCATGCAGATCGAGGTCGACCACCAGGATGGGAATCTCATGACCCCGGTCCCGCAGACAGGCGATCGCCACGGCGACATCGTTGAACACGCAGAACCCCGACCCCTTGTCATGGCAGGCATGGTGCAGACCGCCGCCGAGGTTGACCGCCACGTTCCTTCGTTTCAAGGCGTTGTGGGCGGATTTCAGGGTGCCGCCGCAAATCATCCGCTGGAAACACAGGAAGCGATCCTGGGCTTTGAGGTCCAGGGACACCCCCAGGATCGGTTCCAGGGCGCCGGGGTTCTCGAGGGACCGCATGTAATCGGGGTCGTGGACCCGCTGAAGAAGGTTCAGCGACACGAGCCGCGGCCGCAGCAGCATCCCGCGGCGCAGCAGATGGCGTTTGCGCAGGTAGCCCAGGATGCGGAAGGGTCGCCGCGAATCGTATTCGGCGAAGGAAATATCGATCTGGTAGCGTTTGTGGATGACAAAGCGGGGCCCCTGCGGTCGACCGCCGCTGGTCAGCCAGGCTTTAAATCTTCTCCACATGAAACCGAGGGTGCGATCCCCGCGCCTGCGGGTCAAGATTTTCGTGCGGAGTGTTCGTGTTGCCCTGGATGCCGGTCAGATGCTGAACCAGTACGAGATCTTGGCCATGATGGTGTTGCCGGGCTCGGTGCGGAAGGGGTAACCCGTATCGAATCCGTTGTCCCAGTTCGGCCTGTAGTTCCAGTCGGGGTTGTCCGTCCCGCCTCTCTCCTCGTCCCGGACCTTGTTGTGGGTCCAGACGAGGTAAAAGGTCGAACCGGGCCGGTATTCCCACCGGTAGACGAGATTCAGGTTCACGGTTCCGTAGTTGAAGTCGAACTGGTTTGGGTCGATGCCGTAGGTCCGCAGATCGTAGGAGTCTGGAGTGGCCAGCCACTTGGCGTTGACGTAGTTGCCCCTAGTCAGATAGGGCTGTACGTACAACTGCAGTGAATTGTCACGGTCGAACAGGATGCTCGAGCGCAGGGTCAGGTCCCAGATCATCTGATCCAGTTCCCCGAACACGTAGTCCACCCCGCCGATGCCCGGCACCGCGGGGGTCGAGTCCGCGCTGAGATAATTCTCCAACCACTGGGCGTCCGTTTCGTTGTGGCGGATGCCGAAGCTGATCCAGTGGGAAAAATGCTCGTTCTGGTTCCAGCGCACGCTGGCCTCGCCGGCCAGACCCCGCAGATTGTCGCCCCGATCCACGTGGATTTCGAGATGCAGGGAGAGCGGCTTGCGCCAATCCGTGGTGCCGCCCGCGGCGATGTTTGTCCAGCCGGGCTGGGCCATCAGGGGGCCGCGCCGGTCGTCGAAAGTGCGCGTCTCGTACTTGCTCGTGCCGTCGAAGGCCCGACCGATGAAGATCCAACCCTGGTTGAAGTTCTTGTGCTGGGCCCAGGCAAGTAAATGGGCGCCGCTGCTCTGCCGGTGACTGGGGCCGTACTTCCAGACCTCTTCTCCGGTATCGACGTGCCGGCCCGAGTTGCCGGCGAAAAGCCAGCTCCGGTAGACCTCGAGTTCTACCCTGGCGTGATTGAAAAGGCCGGCGTTTCCGTCGGCGTCGTATTGATAGGAAATGTCTCCGAAGACGAGCTTTTCGTCCGGGGCTATCAGGAATCCCATGTCATTGGGGTCAAGCCTGTCGTTTTCCCACTGACCCCGCACGGTTCCCCGCCACTTGCCGCCGGCCTTGCGCAGGTCCAGCCGGCCGCCCGTGCCGTATTTGGTCTCGGGGTTCAAGGTGGGGTCAAAGGCGTCGGTGAAGGGATCGACGATGGTGCCCACCGCCGAACCGGAGATTTGGTACATCCGGTCGTGGAAGTTCATCTCGAAATCCATGCCCCCCGAGTAGCCGTTCCGCTGATACCGTTCTTCGGCCTCGGCGAACGAGCTCTTGTCCCGGTTTACCACCGTGCCCATCATGTTGACGCGGTGGTTGCCTTCCTGGAACTCCTTGCCCAGACGGACCAATCCGTACCGCGCCTTCTGGTCGCCGCCGACGAAGGGGTTGTGGGTTTTGCCGGGGACGCCGATATCCGTGGCCGCGGCCAGGATCGCCAGCGAAAAATCGCCTCCGATCTTGCCGGTCAATTTGGCCGCCCCGCGGATGCGGGCGTTGGGATCGCCGGTGCCTATCCTCCGGGAGTAGAAGAGGTTGAAATCGGGATGCTGGAAAAACCGCGCGCCCTCGATGAAGAAGGGCCGTTTCTCCTGGTAGAAGGTTTCGAAGGGGGACAGGTTCAACAGGGCCGGATCGGCTTCCACCTGCCCGAAATCCGGCTGGAAGGTTGCGTTCAGGGTCAAATTCGAGGTTACGCCGTACTTGAAGTCGGCGCCGAAGTTCTGGGAATTCTGCCACTTGTCCTGGTCGCCCTCGTCCGCGGGGTCGATGTGCTTGGTCAGGACGTAGGGCAGAACCTCGAGTTTTCTGGGGTTCGCCACGCCGCGCAGGCCGGTCAGGGTGCCCCAGCGGCTGACGAAGCCGCTGGCGTTGCGGTCCCACATGACCCAACCGGTGTCCTCGCCGCGCCCGTGCAGCCAGCGGTAGGCCTGCAGCCCCCAAGTCATGTTCTCGGCGGGCCTGAAGCGGATCGCCGAGAAGGGCACCCGGATCTCCACATACCAGCCGTTTTCGTCGCGCGAGACCTCCGCGTCCCAAACCGCGTTCCAGTCGCGGTCACGGTTCCCGTTGTCGAAAATGTAATCGTCCTGCATCACGCCCTCGGGATTGACCCGGAAATTGTAACCCGTGGTCCGGTCGTGGTAGGGGTCGATGTAGATGCTGACAAGATCCGAGACCTCGATCTGGTCCCGCCGACTCAGGTAGCTCGTCATGTTGGCCATGTCGTCCTCGTAGCAGGCCACGGCGAAGTAGATGGCGTCGTCGTCGTAGACCACCTTGAAAGCCGTAGGCACCGAGGCCGGGGCGCCCCGTTCCGGATCCATCTGGCGGAAGCCCCAGCCGGTCTGCGCCAGGCCCCAGGCGGGATCGTCCAGAACGCCGTCCATCTCGATTTCCAGATCATCCAGATGGAATGCCTCGAGAGAGGGCACCTCGGTCAGGGTCCCGTTGGCGAGCGCGGGATAGTTGGGGCCAGTTCCGGCGGGCGCGAAATCGGGCACGAAGCTCTGGCCGTAAACTGTGGAGACGGTGAGAACAAGGGTGGAAATTATTGCGAAAGCGATACCCGTCGCGTGACGGGGAGGTCTGACTGGCATCTGAACTCCTGCGGAGATTCGCTGGGGGCCGAATTGAACCCGGGAAATACGGCCCGAGGCCGGAGGATGTTACAGAAAAAAATCACGAAATCACCGAACCATTGACATACAGGATGCGTCTGTGGAGTTATGGAAGCGCTAGTCGGCTCAGCAAAGGTTTCGCCCGGACGAGGACGAAACTCCCTTGAACAGACCCGGAACAGGGATTTCATGGACCAGTCAGAACTTCTGAAACGCTGCCGGCAAGGCAACGAACTGGCCTGGGAGGTGCTCGTGAGAAAGCATCAGGGACGAATCTGCTCCATCGCCTACGGTTACGTGGGCGAACAGGACGAGGCCATGGACCTCGCCCAGGAGATCTTTGTCCGGGTGTACAAGAGTCTCGACACGTGCATCGACGCGGAGAAATTCCAGTCCTGGCTGGTACGCATCGCCCGCAACGCCTGCATCGACCATCTGCGGCGCCTGAAGGCGCGGCCGCCCCAACGGGACATTCCCGCCGAGGATATGGTGGCTTTGGCGTCAGGAGGTCCGACCCCGGAGGAGGAATGGATCCGGTCCTCGCGCCAGAAACTGGTGCACAGGGCGTTGCAGTGTCTCAGCGAGATCAATCGCGAGATCATTGTCTTGAAGGATATCCAGGGGCTGCCCCTGGAAGAGATATCGGGCCTGCTCGACCTGCCTCTGGGCACGGTCAAGTCGCGCTCGAGCCGGGCCCGCATCGAACTGGCCCGGGCCATCACGGAAATGAACGGGGGTCCGCCGGGAGGACCCCTCGGCGCGGAGGCGGTGTGATGACCGGCCAAGGTGGTGGAAACAGGAAAGACGAACGCGAACGGAACGACCGTTTCGTCCGGGACGTCCTGAACCGCACCAGCGGCTCGGCCTGCGACCGCGCCTGCGAACAGCTTTCCGACCTGATGGACGGCAGCCTGGCAGGCATGGACAGGGAGCTGGTCCAGGCCCACCTGGGACACTGCGATCCCTGTCGGGCGGTGGCGGTGGCCCTGGGCTGGCTGGAGCCGCTCCTGCCGCAGATGGCCGAGATCGACCCGGGTCCCGCCTTCACCGCGCGTGTTTTGGAACGCACCACCGGCCGGGCCAGGATCGAAGATCCCGCCACAGCGGTGCCGAGTGGGGCGGCCGGACTGATGGACAGGGCAGGCGGCTGGTGGAGCAGGCAGATCCTGCGACCGGGTTTCGCGGCCCAGGTGGCCTATGCGGCCACGGTGACGCTTGTACTGTTGACGGCTGTTCCCGGCGCGCCCCTCAGGAATGCGCCCGGCAAGGCCTTGGAGTTGGTGCAGGCCGGACCCGCTGTTCCGCCGGTTATCGGACCGGCCATGGACAAGGCCACAGGGTGGATCGGTAGTCAGACCGATGAAGCGGTGACAACCGCCCGGACCAGCGTGAACCGGCGCTGGCAAAAAACCGAATCTGCCCTGGAACAGCGCGGCGGCCGCACCGCCCCGGGGCGCCAGGGACTGCAGGCCCATTTGAAGGAAATGATCAGCCAGGCCGGCGACGGCAAGCTGGGTGAAGCGAGTTACGAACTCCTGGCTGCCCTCAAGGCCGGCAAGCGGATTTGGAATGATTGGTGGAATGACAATGACAACGGACAGGAATAGAAAGGAGAGTGCCATGAACGGCGCACAGAACGATTATCAGCAGGGTACCTATCAGGAGGCTCAGGCCAACCAGGGACCAGGGACCCCTCCACAAGGACAACCGGGGGGGTACGGTGCGGGTTATGAAACCCAGGCCAAACCCGACTTCAACCGGAAATCCCCACTGGTCGCGACCCTTCTGTCCTGTATGCCCGGTTTAGGCCAGATCTATGTGGGTTACTACCAGCAGGGCTTCATCAACATGTTCGTGGTGGCCGGCACGATCGCGATTCTCAGCTCATCCGTTATGCGGGGCGCTGAACCCTTTTTCGGGGTTTTCCTCTCCTTCTTCTGGATATTCCAGATGATCGACGCCAACCGCCGGGCCAATCATTACAACCGGGTCATGGAAGGTCTGGGCGGGGAAGATGTCCCAGATGGATTCGAGATGCCCACCACGAAGGGGTCGATGCTGGGCGGCGCGGTGCTGATCCTCGTCGGAATCCTGTTCATCCTGGATCTGAACTTCGATGTCTCGATGGAATGGGTCGAAAACTGGTGGCCACTGGCCCTCGTCCTTGTAGGGGTCAACCTCATCTTCAAGGCCAGGAAAAACGCAGACTGACCACAGCTACACACGGGGCGCGCCTGCCGACCGGGCGGGCGCGCCAGAGGAATTCGTCTTATCCCATCAGATCAGATCAATTCCAGCCAAATCTTTTCAACCCGCCCAAAAACCGCCGCCCAGGTGAAACGGCCCAGATTCGGGGCAGAAGCCTGGGTTTCAGCTTCCAGGGCTCCACGCAAAGCAACCTCAAGGTCATCCACGAAGCGGGGCAGATCCGCTGGAACCGGCTGATCGACTCCCGAGAGTCGGGGAAGCGGGACCAGATCCATCCGGTCACCAAGGTACGGTGAGATCTGCTCAATCACCCCGGGCAGGGCGGTGGACACGATTCGGCAGCCGCAGGCGGCCGCTTCCACCAGCACCAGGGGCACGCCTTCGTAGAACGAGGGCAGAACGCAGATGTCGCACCGGCGCATCAGGTCGGCCAGGTCGGCTTGATCAAGCTGACCGTGCCTGACCACCACCGGTGCCATGGATTCCATGCGGCTGCGCAAACCGTCCGCTTCGGTACCCGCGCCGCTGCCGGCGACATGAAGGCGCAGGCCGGGATGATCAATGGAAAGTCTTTCTACGGCATCCAGCAGCCAGGGCAGTCCCTTGGCTGCGCTGTATTTTCCGATGTAGAGCAGTTCCCCGGTCCGGTGCGCGGGGGTGGGCCCGGAAAAAAACAACTCGTTCCGGTAGCCGACCCCGGTGACGGTGATCCTTTCGGAGGGAATTTCCAGAGTACCTGCCAATTGCTCCAGGTGATCCTCGCGCAGGACGCAAAACCTGTCGATCCGGCGACAGCCGCGAATGACCTCGTCCTTCAGATGGGGGCACAGCCCCATCTGGCGGAGCCCCGTGGCGTGACAGGTGGCCACGGCCGGCAGGTCGGGGGCGATTTCCTTGATCAGGGAGGAAAGCAGCCAGATATGGTTGGAATGGATCAGGTCCGGCTGGAAGGCTTCGATGACCCGTTGCAGATGGTCCAGCCAGGTGCTGCGGTAGGCCGCCAGCTGCTGATCGGCAAGGGTGAACCAGACAGAACTGGCGTAGGGCATGACGTTGCTCATCCCGGGCACGGGGAAATCAAGATCCGGAACCGGAGCGCCACCAGGATTGTCCCCAGCGGTGCCGGTAAAGAAGACCGTATGGATAGCCGCGGCCTCCAGATCTCCCAGAATCGGCCTTGTTTCGCAGACCGGAGCCCCGACCACGGCCTGTTGGTGCCAACCGGCCTCACCCGCCAAACGGACTAGGGCGTCGAGAGTTACCCCACTTCCGGTGAGTGAAGGTAGTTGCGACAGCAGATGGAGAATCTTGCCCGACATGGAATTTCTGCACTTTTTGGTTAATTTCCTGCGCCAAAATACGATAACCCAAAGAAGAGACCATGAAAAGCGTGCCCGGGCAAAACCCCGTCAGCGGGGCGGTCCGTTAAGTGGTGGGAACCTATGGGGTGTGTTCAACCTTGACCGTGGACAAGCCAAAAATCCTGATCGTCGATGAATCCCTCCAGGATCTGAGGATTCATGCCAGCACCCTTAGCAACCAGGGCTATGAAGTGTTATGCGCCAGTAGCGGTGAGGATGCGCTGAAGATTCTCGAATCCACGCTTCCCGATCTTTTCCTTATCGACACCGCCATGCGGGGCATGGACGGTTACGCACTTTGCCGGCGGCTCAAACAAAATTCCGCCTGGCGGAAAATACCCGTCATCTTCGTTACGTACCACAGCTCGGCGGAGAACATCGATCAGGGTTATGCGTCGGGCGGGGTCGACTATATCGTCAAGCCGTGCCATCTCAGCGAATTCCTGTCGCGGGTGCACACCCAGATCAAACTCTACCAACTCGTGTGTCAGAACGAGAAGACACAGGCCTCTGCCATCGACGCCAACCCTCTGACCCGGCTGCCGGGCAACAACTCGATCCAGAAGAGCATTCAGGATGCCATAGACGAACACCAGGACGTGGCCATCGTCCACACCGACCTGGACAACTTCAAGGCCTTCAACGATGTCTACGGGTTCATCATCGGAGATGATATGCTCATCTTCAACGCGGAAATCCTGTACACAGCCTTGCGCAAGATCTGCGAAGGCCAGGGATTCCTCGGGCACATCGGAGGGGACGATTTCGTGGTGATGCTGCCCGCCGAGAAGTTGATGGAATTCGGCGAGGAGGTCATCCGGAGTTTCGACGAGGGTGCTTCGTCATTCTACAGCGACGAGGACCGGGAGCGGGGTTACATCGTGTCCGTCGATCGGCAGGGCAACATCGCTCATTTTCCGATCACCTCGATCTCCCTGGGGGGTATGTACCTGCGAGACTACTGGTTCACCCGATACGTGGAGGTCGCGGAAATCTGTGCCGAGGTGAAGCACCAGGCCAAGACCATCACCGGCAGCAATCTCTTCGTCGATCGCCGCGAAGCCTCGCTCGATCGTTCGAGCGTGCCGGTGGGCGGCACACATGGGCGAAGGTCCACAGATAACTGATCCGGGCTAACTGTCCCCCTTTTCCAGTTCGATCAGGATCGTCCGGCAGAATTCCGTCAGGGATGGGTCGCGTGCGCCCATGACCAGCACCAGGTCGCCGGACCGGGCCTCGGCCGCGATGGCTGAGGGCAGCTCAACGCGTGCGGCCAGGAAACGAGCATCCCGACCGTGACGCAGGACATCATTGACGAGATCCCGGGACGAGATATCGCGGGTCACCGTTCCCCCCGCGAAAAAGATCTCCGGCAGCCACAGTACGTCGTCCGGGCCCAGGCCGGCGGCGAAGGCCTCCACCAGCGCCTCGCGCAGGAAACGTGTCGGTTTGAAACCGTGGGGCTGGAAAACGGCCAGGACACGGCCCTCGGCCCGTGTCAGGCGGCCATGGGCTGCGCCCAGGGCGGCGGCGATCTTGTCCGGGTTGTGGGCGAAGTCGTCGATCACCTCTACGCCCGCCGCCGTACCGATCCTCTCGAACCTTCGCGAAACTCCCGCGAATCCTGCCAAGGCCGGAGCCATCCGTGCCAGAGGGATCCCGCACAACCGGCACGCGGCAATGGCGGCCGCTGCGTTCTTCACGTTGTACAGACCGGGCACCGGCAGGCTGAAGGCCACGTCTTCCACCCGGAAGTCCGATCCGTCCGGACGCAAGGAGACATCCCGCGCCCAGGTTCCGGACCGGTCGCCGCCTTCAACTCCGTACAGCTCCGTGCCGGCCGCCAGTGGTGCGAGGTTCGTGTCCGCCCCGCACACCAGGGGGCCTGAGACGTTGTTTTTGAAGGTCCGGAACATGGTCATGACTTCCTCGGGCGCCTGGTGATCAAGTCCGAGATTGAGAATGACTCCCAGCCAGGGCCGGTACCGGACCAGGCTGCCGTCGCTTTCGTCGGCTTCGATGACAAGGTATGGCTCGACGGTGTCCGGTCCCGCCGCCCCGGGCGCCCAGGCGTTGCCGATTAGGTCTTTGGCCACCAACTCGGACACCGGTCCGCCGGTCAACAGGCCGGGGTCCTCGCCGCAAGCCCGCAGGATGGTGAACACCATGGCCGTGACTGTGGATTTGCCGCTGGTACCCGACACCGCGATGGTGCGGTGGGCAGCGACATACCGGGCCAGCAACTCGGAGCGGTGCAGGATCGGAATGCCGTGTTTCCTGGCCGCGGCGATGTCGGGGACACGATCCTCAACCGCCGTACTGACCACAACCGCCGCACAGGTCTGTCCGGCGCAATGTCCACCAGGTAAGGCGGCTGTCGGGAAGCTGCCGTCCTGGGGCAGGATCCCGATGCCGAGATCCTCTAGCCGGTCGCGGATCCCCATCCGCTGGCCCTGGTCGAAGGCACGGTCGCTGCCGGTGGTCGGTCCGCCTGCTTGGGCGTGGAACTGTGCCAGACCACTCATGCCGCTGCCGGCGACGCCGGCAAAATGCAGCCAGGCACCCTGATCTGTGCGGGTATCCGATTTATCAGAGAATGACAACGGGATCCCCCTCTTCGATCTGGTCGAACAGCTCGACGATGTCGACGTTGGTCATGCGTACGCAACCGCCTGATTCCGGCGAGCCGACGGCCTCCTCGTGATTGGTGCCGTGGATGTAGATGTACCTGGCCCGGCTGTCGATGCCGGGGCCCCGGTTGAGGCCGTCTTCCAGCCCGTCCAGGGTCAGGATGCGTGTCAGGATCAGCTCGCCCTCCGGCAAATCCGGCGTTTCGTGGGCAGCGGGCCGCCAAAGGATACCGGTGGTCAGTCTGTTTGCGAAGATCATGCCCGGTTCGGCGTTATGGCCGATCTTCCGGTCGATCCGATGCAGCCCGGGTGGCGTACCTCCGGAATCCTGACGGTTGTCCAGCCCGGCTGCGGCCGTGGAAACGGGCCAACCGTCGGTCTCCTTGGTCCCCTGCAGCAGGACCAGGCGCTGGGCGAAAACGTCAACCAGCAGCCATCGCCCGGTGAAATCGGGGCGCCAGGAAAGGATTTTTTCCCGGCCCGCGGCGATCAGTCGGGCCAGGTTAGATTCAGGCGGAGATCCATGGGGTGAGCTCATTGGGCTTCCTTGCCAAGCGGGTGATTTGTGACCAATTTATATGTTAAAGATTTATCGATCAACCCCCGGGGGAACTCCAATGTACGATATCGAAGGGTCTCTGGACAAACAGATCCTCGCAGTCATGAAAAACAAACCGGCGGTGGTCTTCACCGAACCCACCGATCCGCGCATCATCGAGGCCGCCTGCTACCTGCCCCGTTTCATCCGGCCGGTGTTCCTGGCGCCGGAGCAGGCGGTCAAGGACGTCATCCAGCGCGAACTTGGGCATGTGGATACCACCCGCATCGAATTCGCCCTCTCCGAAAGCGCCTTCGTCGATATCGAGGAACGCACGGACCTCCTGGAGGAATTCGCCCAAGCCTGTATCGAATTGCCAAAATCCATCCGTCGGTGCAGCGAATTAGACCAAGCCCTCCAACTGATCCGAGATCCCGCCCGTTTCGGCATCATGTCCGTCAGGCAGGGGCATGCCGATATCGTCGTTGGAGGCATCACCCACGAACCCCGTGACTACTTCCGGCCCATGGCCCGGCTGCTGGCCAAGCAGGAGGTGCTCTGCGAGGCGGGCGTTATCGTGCTGCCGGACAGCCATCCCGTGGACATCTTTCCCCACAACATCCTGGTCGTGGGAGACGTGGGTTCGAACGCCACCATGAATCCCGAGGTCCTGGCTAACGTGGCGGTCGGTACCTGCGCCGTGGCCCGGGACCTGTTCCCGGAATCGGTATTGCCGACCATCAACGGAGCCATGGTTTCCTATTCCAACAAAGGGTCGGACGAAGGGCCGAGTCCCGACCTGGTGCGGCGGGCCAGCGCCCTGGTGCCGGGGGTTCTGGCCGATCGCATCAAGTTGGGCAAGCGTTACGACACCATCAACATCGAGGGCGAGGTCAAGATCAGCGTGGCGATCTCGCGCCGCAGCGCCCACTTGTACCGGAAGGGCCAGGAACAGTCCTTCGTAGGCGGTACCAACGTCCTGATCGTGCCCAACCTCGACACAGGCAACCTGCTCTTCCATCTCTACGCGACACGGTATCCGGACGCCAAGAAATTCAGCGTCATGTTCGGGATCCGCTTCCAGGGCGTGGACCTGCCCATGGATAGCACTGCCGAGGACGCCGTCCTGGGTGTCAAGGCCTGTGTCCTGCGCCTGCACCGCTTCAAGCACTGGTCCCGGACACCCAAGGACACCTTTTTCCCGCGCTACCGGATCCTGGCCATCAACCCGGGTTCGACCTCTACCAAAATCGCCGTGTACGAGGGAGAGCTGGAACGGTTTTCCCAGGAGATCCAGCATTCGGCCGCTGAATTGGAACGCTACGAGGGAAAGCGCATCGTCGAACAGTACAGCATGCGCAAGGATATGATCCTCACCGCCCTGGAAAACCAGGGGATCACGGTGGACGTTCTGGACGCCGTGTCCGGGCGCGGTGGTGTGCTGCAACCAATTCCTCACGGCACCTACATGGTGAACGACCGCATGCAGGACGATCTGCTCAGCGGAACCGGCAGCGACCACGCCTCGAACCTGGGTGCCCTGATCGCCCGCGAGCTGGTGGGCGATTCGGGCAAGCCCGCGTATATCGTAGATCCCGTGGTGGTGGACGAGGCTCCCGTCCGGGTCAAGATCACCGGCATGAAGGCACTGCGGCGCCAGGTGATCTCCCACGCCTTGAACCAGATATCCACCGCCCGGCGTTACGCCGAGGAAAACGAGACCTTCTACGAGTACCTTAACCTGATCGTCTGCCACATGGGCGGCGGCATCACGATCGGCGCCCACGCCAAGGG
>CBDUYZ010000028.1:0-15069 GCA_965371575.1 uncultured bacterium | reverse complement strand
CCTTGTCGCCGTCATCGTCGGAACCGGAGCCGAAAGGACCCTGGGTTCCGCCGTCGCCATCACCGTTGCGGGGAGTTACACCATTTTGATTGTCATCGGTGCCTTCATTGTCTTCACCGTGATGCATGATCTGGTTCTTGCCGCCGCCGGCGGCCTTGTCGCCGTCTATATCCTGGCAGTTGTCTGTATCGCGTACCTGGGTCCGATCCTGGGTCCGCAACTGGGTCTGATCATTCACCGGGTCACCATCAGTCTGGGCGTAAGCGCCAACAGCCAGCAGGCTGATCAGCATGACCGAAAGTGTAATCTGAAACTTCATCACCGAGTCCTCCTTGGATTCCTGTCCTGACATTTTTTAATGCCCCTCCACTGCTTCCCTGTTCGCATATCGCGTACCAATGCTTCCCTAATAAACGACTGATTACACAAACCATTGGGATCAAATTGATGACGGAATTTTGAGAACAAATGCGTTTTGCAACACCACGGAATACTCGCAGGAACCTGCGAGAAGTCGCCGACAGGAACCGCAGATTATTGCGGGAAGTCATGCACATCAGGAAAGGTGAGAATCAATTTCAATGCATGATGCCTGGAGATTTTCCCATACGCAGAAAACAGGCGCCCGTGAGATGTTCCACGGACGGCGGGCGTCGACGACAACCCGGTAAAAAAGACGAAAAAACGGAGCAGGACCGAGAACCAGCCCTGCTCCGCTCGTTGCTATCGACACAATGTGCCATCTATGCGATCAGGTCCGTTCTAGCGGCGGCCAGCCCGTGCCTGGCCCCTGGCGCTCTTGGCCAGGTCTTCGCCGTTAGCTGCATCGCAGCCGGCCGGACCGAAACCCGACCCGTCGTTGGGACCGACAGGACCACCTTCACCCGTACCGGGTCCCCAGTTGTACTGCAGCATGTCACCGGCAAAGGTGCCGTCGGCGTTATCACCGAGGATCTTGTCGCCCTGGATGGCGTCGCCCTCGGCAGTCGTGCCCGCGAGACCGGAAGGTTCGTGCGGGCCACCCACGGCCTCATGATCGACATAGTTCTGGTTGGCGGTGCTGGTGCCGGGGTTCTGGGCGATTTCACTGCCGTCCTGCCTGGTCTGGCCCTTCACCGGCTCACCGGTTTGGGGCTGGTCACCGATCTTGTCGACGTCCAGGATCTTGTCGCCCTGGATGGCGTCGCCCTCGGCAGTCATGCCCGCGGGGCCGGAAGGATCGTGCGGGCCACCAACGGCCTCATAGTTTACATAGTTCTGGTTGGTAGTGCTGGTGCCGGGGTTCTGGGCGACTTCACTGCCGTCCTGCCTGGTCTGGCCCTTCACCGGCTCGCTCTGGGTCTGGGCGTAAGCGCCGACAGCCAGTAGACTGATCAGCAAGACCGAAAGCGAAATTTGGATTTTCATGACTGTATCCTCCTTGGATGCCAATTCCGGCATCGTGAAATGCTCCCCCCTGCATCCCAATCCGCATAAAGCATCCGCATAAAGCAGGCCAACGCATAACCGTGGCTTGGGCGCTTCCTCAAGCCGTTGAAAATCCAACTGATGACGGTTTTCGGGAAAAAGCTCCACGGTGATCCACAGGAAAAATCTCCAGTGCATGATGCCTGGAGATTTTCCCGTCCTCGGATTACGAAGGCTTTGCGTGATGAATGTAAAGACTACATCCCAGGCAGCGCCGGCTCGGCAATATACTCGGCGGGCAGTTCGCCCGTGAGGACCTTCATGAAGACCATCATGTCTGCCACCTGCTGGTCGGTCAAAGTCTTGCCCAGTTCGTACCTGGCCATGATGCGCAAGACCTCCTCGAGGGACTCGAGGGAACCGTCGTGCAGGTAGGGGCCGGTCTCCGCGATGATACGCAGGGCAGGCACCTTGAAGAAGTACTCATCGGCCGAGTTGCCGGTGACCTCGGAACGTCCCTTGTCCTCTGTCGGATAGGGTTCCACCAAACCCATCTTCTGGTACATGGAGCCGCCCAGATTGGGGCCCACGTGGCAGGTGGTGCAGCCGATCTCGATGAAGGCGTCGACTCCACGGCGTTCCTGCTCAGTTAGGGCGTCGCCGTCACCCATCAGCCAGATGTCCCAGTTGCTGTGCGTGACCAGCTTGCGCTCGAAGGCGCCGATAGCCAGGGCCACGTTGTCGAAGGTGATCGGCTCTTCTTCGCCGGGGAAGGCTGCCTCGAACAGCGGACGGTACTCAGGAATGCCCCGCAACACTTCCTCGATCGCCTCGCCCGAGGTCATGCCGTGCTCCACCGGATTGAGCATAGGGCCCTTGGCCTGCGCCTCAACCGTGGGCTCACGGCCGTCCCAGAACTGGGAAATATGCAGGGCGGCATTGTAGACGGTTGGACTGTTGCGTACGCCGAAGGTGCCGTCGTGGCCGGGCGAGGTGGCCATACCGTCAACGCCGAACTCGTCCAGGATGTGGCAACTGTTGCAGGAGATATCCTCGCTGACCGACATGCGGGGCTCATAGTAGAGAATGCGGCCAAGGATAATCTTGGCGTCGGTCAGGGGGTTGTCGGGCGACTCCATCACCCGCGGCATGCTGCCGAAGAGGATCTTGTGCTGGTCGGTGGGCAGTCCGGTGGCCGCCGTGTCGTCGGCTTCGGCGCCGCCGCCGCAACCGGCCAGAACGACGAGGGACAGACCCGCCAGGACGAGCATCGATTTTATCGCGCTGTTCATGATGCACCATTTTCCGGGTTAGGATCGAATTTCAGCTCGGAACGGAGTTAGTCTAGTTGCGAATGTCCGCAACTTCAACCCACTAGATCAATAGGCGTTCGGAACTTCGAAGACTGATGGTATTCGCCGTTATCCGCCGGCGTCCAAGGTCAGGTCCTGACCTTCTCCGCCCAGGAGATGCAACCGCCCTTGGGATGAACCGGCCCCTTGAACAGGGTGCAGTTACCACAAAGTCCGCCCTGGGGATCCGGAACCCAGGAATTGCAGGTCACGCAGAGTTTGGTCGGGTCCTTGGCTCTTGACTGGTATTTGAAGGTGGTCCTGGTGGCGCGTTCGCCGGGGGTCAGTTGCGAGATGTCGTTGCAGGGATCGGCGGCTTCCCTGGCGGCCTGGACTGCATTGTGGGGCTGCGAACCCAGTTCCTCGGCCTTGTCGCTCCCGCAGGCTGGCAGGTATACAGCCGCCACACCGGCCAGGCCGAAAACGCCTACGCTTTGCACGAATTCCCGTCGGTTCATCTTGTCGCGGGTCCATTTACCTCTGGTCATGATGATTCCTTTCATTTTTCTCTCTAATCCTTCCTCCTGATCCGGCATACACCTCCTTACCGCCATCAGATAATCGGCGCCGATGCTGAACCGATTCCCCGCCGGTAATCGTAGATACTCTTTGTTTCCTGATCGCGTTATGCTGGGATTTCGCTGTCCGCACCCTGAACTGAGGAGTTTTCCCGATGCGCCGTTTTTCCGTTGCCGTTCCGTTGCTCGTCTTGATCCTGGCCGGTCCGGCCCTGGCCGAAGGCGATGCCCTCGAATACCAGATGCCCGCCCAGGTGCTGGCCGACATCATCGACGCCCCGCCCACCCCGGGTGTCTACCTTAGCCCTGACAACGAGTGGCTGTTGCTGCTCGAACGTCCCGGCTACCCTCCGATTTCCGAGGTGGCCCAGCCCGAACTGCGGTTGGCGGGTCTGCGCATCAACCCGCGAAGCAACGGTCCCAGCCGCGGACGCAACCTGAACGGCCTGACCTTTCAACGTCTGAAAGATGGAGAAGAGACCCAGGTCACCGGACTTCCCGCCGAAGCCCGCATAACCGGTGTCAGTTGGTCGCCCGACGCCAAACGCGTCGGCTTCGTGGTAAATTCCGAAGACAAACTAAGCCTGTGGTTCGCCGAACTGAAAACCGGCGAAGCCGTGCGCGTCTCGCCCGAGGACATGGCCCTCAACGCGGTCTACGGCCGACCCTACAGCTGGCTTGCCGACGGCAAGAGTTTCGTGGTGCGGACAGTACCCGCCGGACGAGGCGACGCGCCCGCCGAACCGGTGACCCCATCGGGACCCGTGGTCCAGGAGAACCTGGGCAAAAAGGCCCCCGCCCGGACCCTGCAGGATCTTCTCCAGAATCCCTACGACGAATCGCTCTTCGAATACTACACCACCAGCCAGCTCGTGCGGCTCGACATCAAGGGGAAGGTCGAAAACCTGGGCTCCCCGGCGGTCTTCCGTGCGGTGAGCCCCTCGCCGGACGGCAAATTCATCATGGTCCAGATGGTGCAGCATCCCTATTCCTACTCCCTACAGGAGGATGATTTCCCCAAGAAGGTCGAGATCTGGAACCTGAAAGGCGAACTGGTCTACCTGGTCGCCGATCTGCCCCTGCAGGATCAGGTGCCGATCAGCTTCGGGTCGGTGGCCACCGGCCGGCGCTCGTTCACCTGGCGCGCCGACGCGGCGTCCGAGTTGTGCTGGGTCGAGGCCCTGGACGGTGGCGACGGGGGCATCGAAGCCGCAGAACGCGATCGCATCTTCACCCTGAAAGCGCCCTTCGACGAAGAACCCGAAGCCCTCATGACCCTGGTCCAGCGCTACGGCGGCGTCACCTGGGGTGACGGCGATCTGGCCTTCGTGGTCAGTTGGTGGTGGAAGACCCGCAACCTGAAGGTCTGGCACGTCAAGCCGGACGACCGCGGCTTCGCCCCCGCCAAGATCCAGGACCGGTCGTTCCAGGACCGCTATGCGGATCCCGGCCAACCGATCATGCACCACGGCAAGTTCGGCCGGGACGTGATCCTGACCGCCGACGGCGGCGACACCATCTTCCTGATCGGTGACGGCGCCTCCGAAGACGGCGACCGTCCCTTCCTGGACGCCTACGACCTGAAGACGGGCGAGGCCTCACGGCTGTTCCGCAGCGAGGCCCCCTACTTCGAGCGTCCCGTCGAACTGGTGGATGTCAAGAAACGCAAGGTGCTGACCCGGCGTGAATCCCAGACCGAGCCGCCCAACTACTGGCTGCGCGATCTGAAGGAAGGCGAACTGGAACAGAAAACCTTCTTCCCGGATCCCACCCCCCAGCTCGCCGGCATCAGCAAGGAGATGATCACCTACGAACGCGCCGACGGGGTCACACTCACCGGCACCCTGTACCTGCCCGCCGGCTACGACAAGGACCGGGACGGCCCCCTGCCCATGCTGATGTGGGCCTATCCCACCGAGTTCAAGAGCAAGAAGGACGCCAGCCAGGTAACCGACTCCCCCTACCGCTTCACGCGGGTCTGGTGGGGATCACCCATGCTGTACCTGACCCAGGGTTACGCCGTGTTCGACGACCCGACCATGCCCATCGTCGGCGAAGGCGACGTCGAACCCAACGACACATTCATCGAACAACTGGTCAGCAGCGCCCAGGCGGCGATCGACGTGGTGGTCGACCGGGGTGTGGCCGACCGCGACCGGATCGCCATCGGCGGTCACAGCTATGGCGCCTTCATGACCGCGAATCTTCTGGCCCACAGCGATCTTTTCCGCCTGGGTCTGCCCCGCAGCGGCGCCTACAACCGCACCCTGACGCCCTTCGGTTTCCAGGCCGAAGAGCGAACCCTGTGGGAGGCCCCGCAGATCTACTTCCAGATGTCGCCTTTCATGCACGCGGACAAGATCAACGAACCGATCCTGCTGGTTCATGGCGAGGCCGACAACAACTCCGGTACCTTCCCCATGCAGAGCGAGCGCATGTACGGCGCCCTGAAGGGCCACGGCGCGACGGTGCGGCTGGTGATGCTGCCCCACGAAAGCCACGGCTACCGGGCGCGTGAATCGATCATGCATCTCTTGTGGGAGACCACGACCTGGCTTGATCGTTACGTCAAGGACGCGGAACCGCGCGCGCTGGAGGCTCAGGAGATCGAGAGGTTCTGAGGCGGCGAAACCGATTTCCCCGCGCCCCGGACTCCGGTCCGGGGCTTCTTTCCACCTTCTTGTGCAGCCCTCCGCAGGCCGCGGAAGTTTTCGGCTGGCCAAAACCGGACCTGACCGCTAAGAATGACGCAGATGAAACCACGGCCTGAACTGACATCGACAACACCGACTCCCGGCCTGAGATCATGGACCGCACCTTCTCCTTCGCTGCGGGGTATGCCATCTGGATGTAGACGACGGCCATGAAGGAAACCCAGGACAAAGGAACCACTGAATTGTCACCCAGGCCAATCGCTTCGGTCGGCCGGCCGCGCCGCCGCCGCAACTCCCGCCCTCTGGTCACGGCGGTCGCGATCCTGATCATCGTCGGGGTGGCGGCCGCCAGCTGGATCACCATCAGGGAATTCCAGGTCCAGCGATCGGTCTACGCCAAGATCCTGCAACAGAAACTCGAGGCCACGCGCACCCAGTTCCGCGTTTTTCTCACCCCCTTCGGGAATCACCTGACCACCATGCAGCAATGGCAGGCCGGGGGCCTGCTGGATCCCGGCGACCACCACGGGCTGAAATCGCTGCTGATTCCCCTGGTGGACCAGACCGACCAGGTGACGGCGATCTACGTCATACCGGAAGTCGGACCCGTATTCAGCCAGATCAGGACCAGCGACGGATGGATCGCGGTCAAGGCCGACTCTACCGGACAGGGTTGCCGGGATCAGGGCTGGTACGCCAGGGCCCTCGCGGGCGCCGGGAGCGATCTCATCCACTGGTCGGAATACCGGCCGCTGCCCGGAGACGGCCGCAGCGGGCTGGTCGCCGCCCGGTCCACCGGCGGAACGGTTGTGGCCCTGGGTCTGCTTAAAAACGATCTGGACCGGTTCGCCGCCACCGCCCCCATCACCGAGAACGGTATCCTGGTTCGCCGTTACGACGATGGCAAAATCGTCTGGCTTTCTCCCCAGGACGGCAGCGCACTCGATATCACCGAGAGCGGGGAACTGCTCGTGTCCAGTCTGCCCGAACATGCAGTCATCGGTTCGGCCCTCATGGAATGGGGTCGACTCGACCGGCCTTTTCAGACTCCGTTCCGCTTCCGACATGCAGGACAATCCTGGTGGTGCACATTCTATCCCGCCGAGGGCGGTACCGATCCGGGGGAACTCGGCCTGATCGCCCCGGCCGGCGACCTGAGCCGGCGCCTGGAAACGGTGATCGGCAAGGTGACCTTCCTGTTCGCCGGCCTGCTGGGCCTGGCGATGGTCGCGGTGGTCGTCCTGGCGTTCGACTACCGCAACAAGTGGCAGCGCTTCGCCAGGCGCAAGCGACGGACGCCGGCCGACGAAGCCGCGTTGAAACAGCTCATCGGCGGCGGCGAAAACGCCCAGGTCGAGTTCAAGTCGACCATGCGCTGGAACCTGCACGCGAACAAACCGGGCAAGGAGATCGAGCTGGCCTGGCTGAAATCCGTGGTGGCCTACCTGAACACCGATGGCGGCTTCCTTTTGATCGGAGTCGCGGACGACGGCGAAATCCTGGGTCTGGAAACCGACAAGTTCGCGAGCGACGACAAGTTCCTGCTTCACTTCGACAACCTGATCAAGCAGCATGTGGGGTTGGAATTCGCGAGCTATATCAGCGGTGTTCTCCGCACGGTGGATGATCGGCGGGTATTCCTGATCAACAGCGATCGCTGCTCTGAACCAGTATACCTCAAGAACGGCGACCAGGAGATGTTCTTCATCCGGCTCGGCCCCAGCACCCGGCAATTGCCGCCCAGCAAGATCCTGGACTACATGCAGGAGAGGGAGGGCTGATGACCGAGACTACCCCGCAAGTGCTGACCATTCGGCGTGACGCCCACTTGTTCTCGTCGCAACCCCTGCTGACTGAGAAGCTGGAACAGACCCGCAAGCGCATCCTGCTGGCACCCGACCAACTGCTGCACCCTGAAATCCCCATGGCCTACATAGTCAGAGTGGATAAATTGAGGGTTACCCAGTTCCTGCCCAACGGAACCGAGGTGACCCGGGCGGTCCTGCAGGCCGGCGCCCTGCTGACCGCCGCAGAAGTTTCCCACGTGAAGGCTGATCCCGCAGCGGATGTTTATTATCTATCAGAGATGGTCCTGATGGCCCTGGGCGAAGTGGAACTCTGGGCCCTGCCGGCCGCGACCCTGGATCAGGACTGACCACAGACCAAGGAGCGCACCCGTGTCCGATTCGTCCGCCCGGCCTCGTGACGGCCACCCCCGCGTCGTTCTCTGTATTCTCGACGGAGTCGGTTATCGCACCGGACCGGGCAGCGAAGTGGGCAACGCCGTTGTCGGCGCCGAGCCCGCCTTCTACAATTCCCTGTTCGAACGCTTCCCCCACACCGCGCTGGAAGCATGTGGCCGCGACGTGGGCCTGCCCGATGGGCAAATGGGCAACAGCGAAGTCGGTCACCTGACCATCGGGGCCGGACGCGTGACCAGCCAGGAGCTGGTCCGCGTCGGCAAGAGTATCGCCTCAGGAGAGTTCGCGACCCGCAAACCCTGGCGGGACTTCATCGCCCGGACCAAGGATGGCACCGGTCGCCTGCACCTGCTGGGCCTGGTGTCGCCGGGCGGCGTGCATTCGCACACCGACCACCTCTATGGCATCATCGCCGAGGCCGCCAAAGCCGATCTGACCGATGTGTTCGTGCACGTCTTCCTGGACGGCCGCGACACCGATCCGCACAGCGGCCAGGGCAATGTGCAGAGCCTCATGGAAAAGATGGCCGAGATCGGCGCCGGCAAGGTCGCCTCGGTCTGTGGCCGGTATTGGGCCATGGACCGGGACAAACGGTGGGACCGGGTGGCGCGCGCCTGGTCAATGCTGGTGGACGGCCGGGTGGACGAAAAGGGCGTCACGGCCGCCGATCCTGTCGCGGCCATCGGCGCTTCCTACGCAGCAGGCGTCACCGACGAGTTTGTCGAACCGACCATCATTACCGGGCCGGGCGGCGGACCTCTCGCGACTGTCGGCGACGGGGACAGCGTCTTCTTCTGGAACTTCCGCGCCGACCGCGCGCGGGAATTGACCTGGGCCTTCATGCGGGATGGTTTCGCGGAGTTTTCCCTGGACCGCCAGCCCCGGGTGAATTACCTGTGCATGACCCCGTACGACCAGGCCATGAACCTGCCGGTGATGTTTACTCCGGAAATGCCACGCAACGGGCTGGCCGAAATCTTCGCCGCTGAGGGCATCCGCAACCTGCGCATCGCAGAAACCGAGAAGTACGCCCACGTCACCTATTTCTTCAACGGCGGCCGTGAAGAGCCTTACCCGTACGAAGACCGGAAACTCATCCCTTCGCCCAAGGTCGCGACCTACGATCTGCAACCGGAGATGAGCGCCCCCGAAGTGGCGGCCGTCGTCAAGGAAGCCTGTGAAGGTACCGACTTCGACGTGGTGATCGTCAACTTCGCCAATGGAGACATGGTCGGCCATACGGGAATCTACGAGGCGGCCGTAAAGGCTTTCCGCACTCTGAACCGCCTTTTGGAGGAAGTGATGCCACCGAGCATCGAACGGGGAACGATCTGGCTTTTGACTGCTGATCACGGAAATTGTGATGAGATGCTGAGCCCCGGGGGCACCGTCCTGACCCAACATTCCCTCAACAAAGTGCCCTTCGTGGTGGTCGGCAAGGATTTCGAGAACAAGTTCAACATGTTGAAAAAAGGTGACTTCGGGCTGTCCGACATCGCCCCTACCCTGCTTCACCTGCTGGACATTCCCCAGCCTCCCGAGATGACAGGAAGATGTATCATCGATAATTGATTTAACTCAAAATATTGACAGAAATTTACATAAGATCATTTCTAAATCTATATTTATGTGTTATCATGGGTAGTCACTGTAGGGCTGTGGTGATCGTCCATGCGGTCGTCTGTTCCTCGGTGGTTAGAGAGACTGGTACACGAGCCGCATTACCCGAAACGGGGGGATTGGTTCGGTAAACGGGTTAAACAGTCTCACCGTTGATGCTCGCTTTCCACTACGGGTCCATTCGCTTGACACACCACGTCTCGAGTGACGAGAGAGCTGTTCTTAACCCGGAATATTGTATCGCGTTTTGCCGGTCGGTGCGGCCGGCAACACGGAGAGCGCGATGACGGCCTTGGGGTCTCAGGACCCCGGGGTCGATTTTTTTAGTGGGCTCAAAATATATTCATTGATCGTTTAATTGGAGAAGGCCCCCCAGGACCTCAGTACGACTGCCCGACTGCTTCGCAGACGAATTTCACCAGCGAAGAGCCCGTTTTGCACAGACCGGCGAATTCATCCACGAAGCCCGGCGCCGTGACCTGCTTCCGGGTCAAGGGCGCAAACGCGGTGAAGTCCTTCATCTTCAGGATCTCGATAAGGGGATGATTCGGGTCGTAGCCCTTGGGCGGACGCTTCAGGCTGTCGCCGGACACCTGGTAGACTTCGCGGAACCCCTTCCCGCCCACCGCCTTTTTCCACAACCCGGGATCAGCCACCAGGGCGTCGCGGATCAATTTCAGGGTAGGGTTGTCCGGATGCCACAGTCCCACACCCACGAAACAGTTTCCCGGTTGCAGATGCAGGTAGAACCCCGGCGTGTGCACGCTCTTGCCCGCCTCGTGCCGGAAGTACAGACCCGTATGATCCTTGTACGGTCGCTTGTCCTTCGAGAACCTGATGTCCCGGTAGATGCGGAACAACGAGCCTCCGTTGGGCCGCGGATCGGCCAGGAAGCGGGGACTGATCTTCACCAGGCGGGACCCGAAATCCACAATGAACCGCAGGGCGGGATCCCGCAGATCGGCCAGGTAGCGTTTCTTGTTGGCGGCGAACCAGTCGCGGTTGTTGTTGGCGTCCAGGTCGCGCATGAACTGGAACAGGGCGGGGGTGAAATGACGCTTGAATTCAGCGGCTTTGGGCATGACGATCTCCGGTGAGGGGGAAAACGGCGAAGGTATGTCGGTATATTCTAATAAAATACCCTGCGGGTCACCACACCCGGCATACACCCTTGACAATATTCAAACATATGTTTAATGTTTGTGTTTAAATCGAGCGTTATAAACACCCGGTCAAATTTATCGGGGAGGATTCCTTGACCGAAGATCGCCAATCTACCAAAGACCGGCTTCTGGACGCAGCGGAAAACCTTTTTGCGGAAAAGGGTTTTGATAGCGTGTCCATCCGTGAGCTCGCCGCCGCCGCCGAGGTCAACGTGGCCGCGGTCAACTATCATTTCCAGGGCAAGGAAAACCTGTTTCACGAGGTCATTCTGCGCCGGTTCGTGATCCAGCGGGACAGAACGCTGGCAGCCCTGGACGATCTGCTGGCCGAGACCGGCGGCCACCCCAGGGTTGACCAGGTGATCGGGATCCTGGTACGCCAGCACCTGGAAGGAGCGCTGGCCAGTCCGGGCAGCGCTAGTTTCCTGGCCCTGATGGCCCGCCAGATGCAACCCGGCAACGCCCACATGGCCGGGACCTTTTTCCGGGAAATGGTCGCGCCCATTTTCGGAGCGTTTTCCCGGTCGATCATTGCCGCACGCCCCTGCCTGGAGCCCGAGCAGGTGGATTGGATCAGCGCCAGCATGGTGGGTCAGATCCATCATTTCATCATGCGCTGGCAGAAGCGGCAAGACATGGAATCCGATCCCGAATCACTGCAGATCATGCTCAAATCCTTCCCCCCTCTCGAACTTCCGGTGACCGATTATATCGAGCAGGTCACCGAACACGTCACCCGGTTCTCCACCGCCGCCATCGACGGCCTGTACCCGGAGGTATCCGAATGATGATCCGGTCCCTGGCGCCTGTGGCCCTCCTGCTGCTGTTGGCCGGCTGCAGCGTGGGCCCCGACTACGTGCGCCCCGAACAGGAAGCCGAAGTGCCGGAAGAATGGGCCGGCCAAGCCCGGGAATCCGCACCGGCGGTGACCATGGCAGACGCCCTGCCAGCGGCCGCCAGCGGCGCCGGCGGCCGCTGGCAATGGTGGGAATCCTTCGGCGACACCACTCTTAACCGCCTGGTCGAAGACGCCCTGGTCTACAACAACAATCTCGCTGCCGCGGCCGGCCGGGTGCTCGAAGCAAGAGCGCTGCTGGGCGGAGCCAAGTCGGCCCAGTGGCCGGCCATCGAGATCGGCGGTGCCGCCGCGCGCGGCAAGATCAGTCAGCTGACCACCCAGAGCTTCGGACCCACCTACTACAACCAGTTCTCGGCCGACGCGACCCTGCGGTACGAGATCGACCTCTGGGGCCGCCTGTCCCGGGGTACCGAAGCAGCCCGGGCTTCTTTGATGGCCAGCGAACAGGACCGGCGGGCCGTGGCCCAGGCGTTGATCGCCGATGTGGTCAGGACCTGGCTGGTCATCCGCGAATTGCAGCTGCAGGTGGCCTTGACTGAGCGGACCATCGCCAACTTCAATGAAAACCTGATCACGGTCAGGGACCGCTACCGGAGAGGTCTCGTCTCCGCCCTCGACGTGCATCTGGCCAGCCAGAACCTGGCGGCCGCACGAGCGGCGGACCCGGCTTTCCGCCAGGAGCTCGCCTCCGCCCGCCGGCGGTTGGAAATCCTGGCCGGACGGTATCCGGCCGGCGATCTGGTCGCCAGTGATCTCGACGGTCCCAACGGCTCCCTCAGACTGGAGATCATGCCCGAACCCCTGGCCCCCGTACCGGCGGGGCTGCCGTCGGAACTGCTGGATCGTCGGCCCGATCTGATGGCCGCCGAGATGAAACTCCATTCTTCCGTGGCCCGGGTCGGCGAGGCCAAAGCCGCCCTTTACCCCCGGATCTCCCTGACCGCGACCGGCGGCAGCAGATCTTCGGAACTGGCCGACCTGTTCTCCACCAACTCGGGTTTCTGGACCCTGGGCGGCAACCTCTTCATGCCCCTGATCAACCGGGGCGCCACCCAGGCCCAGATCAAGGCCGCCGAAGCCCGCGTAGTGCAGGCGACGGCCGGTTACCGCCAGTCGATCCTGGTCGCCTTCAGCGAGGTCGAGAACGCCCTGGATCAGGATCTCTTCCAGTCCCGGCAGGAGGAATACCTCACCGATTCTGCGGAACAGGCCCGGCGTTCGGTGAACCTGGCCCAGGACCGTTACCGGCGGGGCCTGGACGGCCTCCTGGTCACCCTCGAATCGCAACGCCGTCTGTTCAACGCGGAAAGCCAGCTGCTGACAACCCAGCGGGCACGGCGCTCGGCCCGGGTCAACCTGATCCAGGCCCTGGGCGGCCCCTGGGATCTTGATCCCGCCACCACCGACATCAACATGACCCGTGCGGATTCCAATGAAGGAGCCCAGCCGTGAGCCCGAAAACCCTGCGCAACCTCCTGACGGCCCTGGTGATCCTGGTCCTGGGCGCGGCCTCAGCCGCGGTCCTGGTCAAGATCGGCAATAAACCCGAACGCCGGGTTCCTCCGGCCACCAGACCAGTCGTCTCAGCGTTTACCGTATCCAGCGAAACGAATCCGGTTCGCGTGCGGTCCTTTGGTTCGGTCAAGGCCAAGAGGTCGGTCAGCGTCGTGACCCGGGTCAACGGCGAGGTCGTGGAAAAGTCGCCCCACTTCGAAGCGGGTGGTTATTTCAGCAAGGGCGAAACCCTTCTGAAGATCGAGGACACCGATTACATCCTGGCGGTTGAACAGGCGCGGGCCAACGTGGCCCAGTCCGAATACAACCTGGCCCGGGCCGAAGAGGAAGCCCAGGTGGCCCAGCGGGAATGGGAACGAATAGGAAGTGATGGCTTCGACTCCGCGGACGGTTCCGAACCCACCGCTCTGGTGATGCACGAGCCCCAGCTGAAGCTGGCGAGGGCCAATCTGGAGGCGGCCAGGGCCGCCCTGTCCCAGGCCGAACTCAACCTTGAACGCTGTAATATCAGCGCTCCATTCGATGGCCGGGTCCTTGACGCCGTCATCGATGCCGGACAGTTCATCCGGTCGGGCACTGCCCTGGGCACCATCTATGCCATCGACACCGCCGAAGTGACCGTTTCGGTCGCCGACGAAGACCTGGCCTGGATCACCGTCAACTATGACGCCGCCGACGGCGGGGTGCCCGTGGACGTCAGTGCTGATTTCGCGGGCGCCCGGCACCACTGGCAGGGCCGGGCCGTCCGGCTCGGCGGCGCCGTCGACAGCCGCAGCCGCCTGGTTTCGGTCGTGGTAGAGATCCCCAACCCCTACGAACGCTCGGGTAACCGGCCTCCCCTGATAGAGGGCATGTTCGTGGACGTCCTGTTCAACGCCGATCCTCCGGCTGGTTCGGTGGTCATCCCGCGGACCGCGCTGCGGCCCGGCGACCAGGTGTGGATCATCGACGAAAAGGGCACTCTGAGAATTCGTGACGTCCAGGTGGCCCGGGCGGACGTCGAACAGGCTGTCATAACCGCTGGGCTGGCTTCCGGTGAAAGGGTCTGCATCAGCAATATGCAGTACGTCACCGACGGCATGCCCGTGCTGGTGGAAGGCGATCCCGCCGGAGCCGGGGAAAAACCGGACCCGGGCGGCGAAAGTGGCGGTGAACGATGAACATGATGATCCGTTGGTTCTCGACCAACCACGTGGCCGCCAATCTGTTGATGTTCCTGATTATCGCCGCCGGCTTCATGTCGGCCTCTACCATCAAGCAGGAAGTCTTTCCCGAGATCGAGCTGGACATGATCACCATCCAGGTGCCCTACCTCGGGGCAACTCCTGCGGAGGTCGAAGAAGGTGTCTGCGTCAGGGTCGAGGAAAGCGTCCAGGGAGTGGAGGGCATCAAGAGGATGACTTCGTCTTCCTCCGAGGGCATGGGCGTGGTCAGCCTCGAGCTAGAAACCAACGCGGACAAGCGAAAGGCTCTCGATGACGTGAAGGCGGAAGTGGACCGCATCATCACCTTCCCCGCAGAGACCGAAAAACCCATCGTCGCGCTCGTGGAGCGGCGCACCCAGGTTATCGACGTGGTCCTGTCCGGCGCCACCACCGAACGCACCCTCAAGCTGCTGGCGGACAAGGTGCGCGACGACTTGTTGGCCCTGGACGAGGTGACCTACACGGTGATCGGAGGCACGCGCCCCTTCGAGATCTCGATCGAGGTCAGCGAGCGCGACCTGCAGGCCTATGGACTGACCCTCAGCCAGATCACCCAGGCGGTCAAGGCCAACAGC